>RFZT01000108.1 GCA_009920585.1 bacterium | reverse complement strand
TTCTGGACAGTATTGATTTTTAAATCGCCTGCTGTTCTGGGGTGACCGGATCAGTAAGCTCATTAACTCCTGAAGTATCGCCTCCGCACATGGGGCCTATCTCAGGAGTTTTTTTGTTTTCAGAGGAAGTCGGTTTGGAGGTCACATTCGCTGCGAGTTCTTTGAAAAGGAGGGCTTCAAATAGACGGCTCACGCTGATTTTTCGCTCCAGTGCAAAGGCTATAGCGCTGGCTTTAGTCTCTTTTTCAAGAATCAGATTGATTTTAACTGGCTCTGTGAGCTTCCTCGGGCGACCCATGCATGAGATGTAGGCGTATGTGACCCTTCGATCAAGATAATTCAAATTTATTTGATTTTTACTTGAGCTCGATGCCCCCTGCATTGAGAGGAATGATTTTTTCCAGTCCTTGAATCCGAAACTCTTCAACGGTCGCCCCATCACCTTGGAGTAAATGAGTGCTATTTGGTTCTTCGCCGCGGCGGATAACAGCACGACTGATGCCTGATCGCTGGCTGACACTCAAGATAGGAAGACCATCTGGAGTTGAGAGTCGGGTGCCATTCTCGTCAAAAACGACGCGCAGAGTGAGATCTTGCTTTTCGCCCGTGAGGGGATTTTCCTCAAGCCGAAAGCGGAGGGAGTCGGTTTGGGGAGTGTCTTGCGCGGTGGGCGAGACGTCGCCATTGACGTATCCGAAGGATTTTGATTCGCGGATCGTTTTTTCCCAGTCCACGCTCCATTCGCCATTTGCGGCGCGTGACAGAACCCGAAGACGCTCGGAGTCGGATGATGTTTCGAGAACGGCAAAAGTATCGCTTGTGCGTGAAGCGTGGATCTTTTGGGGCTGAGGTGAGCCGGGTTCGTGATCGAGAGCGCTCACAAACCAAAATGTTTTCTCGGCACCGAGGGAAATGGATTGAGCCGAGATCGGGATGTTTTGAAATGTTCGCAAATCCTCAGCAATCCAAACGCTCCCGTTTCCAGTCCCCGCGAGGACCCCAGTGTCCGCATCGATGGAGGTGAGGGAAACTGGGGCGGCAATGGCAGGTTGGGCCTCCATGCTAGGGAGAGAGAAGGGAATGATGGATCTTTCTAACGATCCAAAGAGTGCAGAGGGAAGGGCCGCGATGGCGCGTGGGGACTCCGAGTGAAGAGGAAGGGGATCCGAGAGTGGGGTGCCGGTTTGTAAATCGAGTAAATGCCATTTCCCTGCATGCTGGATGATGGCGGAGGTGGGATTGGTAGCCAGGTTGGTTGTATTCGTGGAGGGACCGGCACCGATTTCCTTCACCCAAACGAAACCAGATTCGGGTGAATATCTTGTTGCGAGGAGCGAGCCATCGGCGGAAATGGCGAGCAGCAAGACATCGCCCCCCGGAAGAAAGGCGAAGTCCACTATATGGCGAAGTGATGGATCGTCCTCGTCGGTCGTCCAATCGTTGAAATGAAACGCCTCACCTTCCACGGTCACATCCTCGATCAGGTAGCCGCGAACGTGGTAATGGCCGGCAGGGGCTTTATTGCCGGCATCGTCCAAGCCATCCCATTTGGTGATGTAGCCATTGAGTCCGATGCGGAAGGCCTCCTCCCCATCCATAGCATGAAGAGTGCGAACGAGTTTTCCGGCTTTGTCAAAAACCCCGAGGGTGATCCGGCCGGGACTGGGGACGGCAAAGGTGATGTCGTCGCCTTCCGCTCGTGCAGGTTGGAGAAGCACTAAAAGAGCCAAAAAAACGAAGGCGATATGTTTCACAGGTAATGTTTCCAATTCACATCTGGAAAAATGTTGTCACGGTCCTCGCAAGCGGCGAGGAGGCCCTCATCGACGGCGCCGGATGCCAGCGACTCGTAGATGCGGGTGAATCGGAGAATGTGGTCGTTCGTTCGCTTGGTGGCATATTCCACAGCCGTTCCGGTTTTCATCAGAAAGGCCCAGTCGCTGGATTGCGCCAGCAGGAGTTCTCTGGCGAGTTGACGGAGCGTGCGGAGCAGGAGGGGATCGCGGGTCGAGGCATGCTTTCTTGCCATCTCTGTCATCCGTCGCGCCGCGGCATGAAGGTGCGGGTAGATCCAAGCGTTGCAATGATCGAGCCAGACCTCCCAATAGCCCTTGTTTCCCCAGCTCGATGGAGAGGGAGATACCATCTGCTGTGTGGGATTTTCTTTCAAATAGTCGCTCGGCGTCGTGAGGCGGAAGGTCTTCTGGTCGTAGGCGGCTTTGCGCAGAAAAAGATCGAGAAACTGGGGGCCCTCATACCACCAGTGTCCGAATAGCTCGGCATCGAACGGACTCACAATGATCGGCTCGACGGGCAACATCGTTCGCAGGTGCTCGATCTGGCGTACCCGGTTTTGCATGAAGTCCCACGCATGGTGATCCGCTGCCGCCATTGCCCACCCTCGATTGTAGATTTCCTTTTGGGGGGATCCTGTGATGCGATGGTACTTGAAGCCTGTATTTCGCCGAAAGCCAGTGCTTGGCAGAACGGTGTGGAGGTAGTCTTCGGGGAGATCCATGCCGATATCGCGGTAGAAATCGCGGTAGGCTGGGTCGCCGGGATAACCTTCTCTTGCGCTCCAGACCTGCTTGCTGGATTCCCGATCGCGGCCGAAGACCGCTGGGCCGGCGGGCGTGAAATACGGAGCGTAAATCGCGAAACGCGGACGAGGTTCTCCATACATGAGACCGTGGGCATCGGCAATGAACCAGCGGAGATTGGCTTCTTGGAGAATGCGGTCAATGTGGGGCACGTAGGCACACTCGGGAAGCCAAATGCCTTCCGGATCGCGTCCGAAACAGTCGCGGTGGTAGTCGCGCCCGATGAGCACCTGAGCCCGCATGGCCTCGGGAACAATCTCCATGAGTGGCAGAAATCCGTGGGTGGCCGCGCAGGTGATGATTTCAATGATGCCGTCTTTTTGTAGTTGGGCAAATGCCCCGACGATGTCGCGGTTGATTTCTTTTTGATAAAAATCGAGGGATTCGCGGAAGACGTGTTGATAATGGCGGGCGATTCCGTTCACCGCCGCATCGTTCGATGTGCGGTCGATCTCCATCCGGGCGAGTTCGTAGCCCCGCTCCAGATAGCGTTCGGCGCGTTTTTGTAAAAGCGGATCCCGAAGCATGGCGCAGAGGCTCGGGGTGAGGGTGAAGGTGATCTTGAGCGGGATTTTCTCGGTCACCATCCGGCGCAGCATCTTCAGAAGAGGAATGTAACACTCCGTGATGGCCTCGAAGAGCCAATCCTCCTCCAGAAATTCCTCGTGTTCCGGGTGCCGCACCCATGGCAAATGGGCGTGGAGAAGAAGAGCAAGAGAGCCTTGGTGCATAGAAGATGGAGATACAATAATACGCGACCGCGCTCCGACAACAAGTCTGGATAAATCACCTCGTTCGAAGTTGCTGGGTGAGCTGTATCCCGATTAGTTTCGTGGGAATGATGCTATCTTGCGCAAAATAAAAAATCACCCAACGCATGAATCAACCTTGGTTTTCATTCAGTCTGCCCGATTTTTCGTATGCCTTTCTCAGTGTGTTGCTGGAGGGCGTGCCTTTTATTCTTTTGGGAACATTGATGTCGGGTCTGATCGACCAGTTCCTGCCGGCTCGAGTGATGACGAGGTTCCTTCCTCGCAGTCCGTTTGCCGGGGTCTGCGTGAGTGCCCTTCTGGGGTTGGTCTTTCCGATGTGCGAGTGCGGCATTGTGCCGGTGATCCGCCGCCTGATTGCGAAGGGTCTTCCGGTATCGAATGCCGTGGCCTACATGCTCGCAGCGCCGATCGTGAATCCGATCACGGCGCTCAGTACCTATGCGGCATTTCGGGGGCAGGGGGCGGCGGAATTCACTGTCCTTCGGCTCGGACTGGGATTTTTTATCGCCGCCCTCGCGGGCATTGCGGTTTACAATCTTTCCATCGGCTCGGTGCTTAAAAAAGAAATCCTAGAGTCGGTCGCCCTTGGGTCTGCTAATGCGGGGGGAGGTGGTGGCGCTCCGCTGTCTCGGCGGCTCGTTGCTGCGATGGATGCCGGAGTTCGGGATTTTCTGGATGTGATGCTTTATTTCATCGTGGGCGCGGCGGCTGCCTCGGTATTTGGAACGGCGGTCGATCAATCTCTCTTACTGCCGCTGGCCCTGCACGATTGGTTGGCCGTGCCTTCCATGATGGCGCTGGCTGGCATATTGGCTCTATGCAGCTCCTCGGATGCCTTTGTGGCCGCAACGTTCGTTACATTCCCAGCCGTTGCGAAGTTGGCATTTCTGGTATTTGGTCCCATGATGGATCTCAAGTTGGTGTTCATTTACGCGGCTGTCTTCCGACGAAGATTTGTATTCGGTCTTGCGGTCGGGCTCTTTGTGTTGATCGGGCTGATTTGCGTTCGGCTTTCTGTGATCGCCCTATGAGTGCAAAGACCTCCCGATTCTCGGCCTCTGCCATCCTGCTCGTATGGGGAATCATTCTCGTTTACTTTCAACTGTCGGGACGAATCGATTCCTATTTGCACCCGGACTTTCATATCCCCACCTTCATCGCGGGAATAGTGCTCCTCGCCATATCCGGAACCTTGCTTTTCACATTCCAGACTACAGGGCAGTCCCAAGCTAATGACTGTGGTTCTCGGCATCCTTTTGGCGGAGGAATCTTGGCTATCGCCCTCCTTCTCGTTCCTCTTCTTTGCGCCGTTTGGATATCCCAAGGACGCTTTAGCGCGAGCACCGTGATGAATCGAGGCATCGTGACCGACAGTGCTGAACTTCCGACATTCAGTTCCCCAGTCGATCCCGACTTGCCGGGGGAATCGGGGGCTCCCGTGGATGGAAGTATGATGGATCCTTCCCTTTATCTGAAAAAAAACGCCGAAGGATACATCATCGCCGAGACGGTGGATCTCCTCTATGGCGCTTCGGAAGAGGGAATGCGGGCCGATTTTGAGAACAAGGACGTGGAGGTGAAGGGCCAGTTCATTTCAATGCGAACGGGTAATCCGAATGGCGACCGATTCCAATTGATGCGGCTTTTTGTGATGTGCTGTGCGGCGGACGCTCGACCGGTCGCGATCACGGTTCAGGCGAAACCTGGCACCCAATTTCCGGAAATGACATGGGTGAAAGTCCTTGGCAAAGCCACATTCCCGGTCGAGGGTGGCCGCCATATTGCGGTGATCGAAGCCAGCGCGATTTCTGAAACCGAACCACCTGCGGAATCCTTCAACTATTGATGAAAACGAATAAAAACATCCTCGCCTTCCTTTTCCTTCTTGCCTCTGTTTTTCCGTGTTTCGCCGACTTCCAAGGGGCTTGGATCTCGTCTGTTTACAATATCAATTTCCCATCCAAGGAAGGATTGTCCGCCGAGGCGCAGAAAGGGGAGGCGGTTCGACTTCTTGACGCAGCGAAAGCGGCGGGGCTCAATGCCGTTCTCCTTCAGGTGCGGCCAGAGGGGGATGCTCTTTACGCTTCGCAGATCGAGCCTTGGAGCCGCTACCTCACTGGCACTCAGGGTCGCTCGCCGGGCTATGATCCGCTGGCTTTTTTTATCGCCCAAGCCCAGCAACGCGGACTCGAGGTGCATGCGTGGCTTAACCCCTACCGTGCCGCCGCCAGCGCGTCACTGCCGAGATCCCCGATGCATGTGAGCAAACGTTTTCCCCAATTCACCTATCAGATTGGCAGTGTGCTTTGGATGGATCCCGGTGCTCCTGCGGTCCGCAACCACATTAACGCGGTCGTCCGCGATCTCGTGACTCGCTACGATCTCTCTGGCGTTCACTTGGATGATTATTTCTACCCCTATCCGACAGCCAAAGGGGGGGCTCCGCATTTTCCGGATGAGAAAACTTACGCCGCCTACCGTTCCTCCGGTGGCTCCCTTTCGAAGGCCGACTGGCGTCGAAGTAACGTCAATACCCTCATTCGCGAGCTTAGCCAGACCGTCCATTCGGTAAGGCCAGGCTTGAAATTTGGAGTGAGTCCCTTCGGCATCTACACCAAAGGAGCTCCTGCCGACGTCAAAGCGGGAGTCGATCAACTTAATGAGCTTTTTTCGGATCCCGTGACGTGGATGCGAGCTGGGTGGGTGGATTATTTGGCCCCTCAGCTCTATTGGAAGGAGGGCGGTCCCCAAAGTTTCTCATCCTTGTTGCGCTGGTGGCGCAATCCCACAGTCAACCCCCGCAATATCCCGATTCTCCCAGGTATCGCCGTGGATCGCTTGTCCTCTCACGGGTGGCCGGTCGCTGAAATTAACACCCAGCTCAAACTAGAAAAAAACATCACTCCCCGCTCGCATGGAGGCTTCCTGCTCTGGAATATCGGCCCTCTATCGAAAAACACCAAAGGCCTTATGGCGGTGGTTCGCCAGCAGTAGAAGTCCTAGGGTTGCAGTTGCAATCACCCCTCAGCCCACCGCGCAAGAAAGTTTAAAAAAATTGTCGTCTTCATTTGACAGACCGACTTCTCTCCTTCACACTGCCCGACTCTCAACAAATCATAGATGAAAACATACTCAGCCAAATCCGAAGAGGTGAAGCGCAACTGGTGGGTCATTGACGCCGCCGACCAGCCTCTCGGTCGCGTCGCGGTCCAAGCTGCCAACCTGCTTCGTGGAAAAAACAAAGCTATATTTACACCTCACGTCGACACTGGCGATTTCGTGGTAGTCCTCAATGCTTCCAAAGTTACCGTCGGCGGCAAAAAGGAAGTAGCGAAAACCTACATGAGCTTTTCCGGTTATGTCGGTGGACACAAATCTGAGACATTCCGCGCCCGTCGCGAGCGTCGCCCGGAACTCCTCATCGAGCGCGCTGTCCGCGGTATGATCCCGCACAATCGCCTCGGTCGCGCTCTCTATGGCAAACTCAAGGTTTATGCCGGCGTTGATCACCCTCACACCGCACAAAATCCAAAAGCAGTCTAAGACCCGATAGCATGAGCAAATCCGAACCCATTCAAACAACCGGCCGTCGCAAGACATCTGTTGCATCTATTCGCATGCAGCCTGGAACAGGCGCGATCAAAGTCAACGGTCGAGACTTCACTGATTATTTTGTCAGCATCTCGCTTCAAAACCAAATCCTCCGTCCTTTGGAGATCGCCAACGGGATTCATTCCTACGATCTCTTGGTGAAAACCACTGGAGGCGGAATCAATGGTCAAGCCGGCGCCATGCGTCTCGCCATCAGCCGCGCCCTTCTGGAAGTGAACGAAGAACTTCGCATCCCTCTCAAAGCGGAAGGCCTCCTCACACGTGATCCACGTATGAAAGAGCGTAAGAAGCCCGGTCAACCCGGCGCCCGCAAGCGCTTCCAGTTCTCGAAACGCTAAGAGGCTCGAGACTCCAATACAAAATTCCTCATCGAGGGGCTGGCAACAGCCCCTCTTTTTTTATGCTCAGAGAGGAGGTTCTCTCTTTTTTTAGCTGGTGCCAGAATATCATTGGAACCAGATTTTGAAGAGAGGGTTCAGGTATTCTCGCTTCGCTCTATGGAATTCGGATATTCTCCAATCCGGCATTGCTGCCAAGGTTTGCCTGAAAGGGTATCTCTTTTGCCTTTTTTGGGTCAATTCTATGCAAAATGAAAAAAAGCCAGTAGAATGAGTGGATTCAAACCTCAACGAGTGTTTGAGGTGGTGCGCGATAGAGGTTTCGAACCTCTGACCCCCTCCGTGTCAGGGAGGTGC
>RFZT01000107.1 GCA_009920585.1 bacterium | reverse complement strand
CTCCTGCACGTGTCGAAATCCAAGCCCGTGCACGAGCCCGCCGACATGCTCTGGGACGACGATCGCTTGATCGCTAGCCACGGCACGCAGAGTCTTGCGGTCCAAATGATCAAAGTGCGCATGGGTGACTAGTACGAGATCAATCGCAGGGAGGTCGCGGATTTCCATGCCCGGATGTTTGATGCGTTTGATCACCTTCAGCCACTTTGCCCAATTCGGGTCGATAAGAATGCTGTGTTCCGGAGTCTGAATGAGGAACGAAGCGTGGCCGATCCAAGTGATGCAGATGTCGCCTTCCTTTAATTCCGGAAAAACGGGTTTCAATTTCTGGCCTTGTCGCTTAGTGAAAAGCGAGGGGATCACGACTTCCGCGAGGAAATTTCGTTTATGCCATCCCGAACCCAACTTCATGTCCACATGATGCTCCGGCTTGCTCGAAGCGGATTTTTTACGGAGTAATCTTCGGACCATGCTGTTAATTACTTTCTATGATCGCTGATGAAAAGCAACGCCTGCGGACACAAATGCGAGATATTCTTCGCGATCTGTCGCCTGCGTTGAGGGCATTGCAATCTGAAAAAATCCGCGCGCATCTCGATGCGTGGACGCATTGGCAAGAGGCCGCTGCGGCCTGTGTCTTCAGTCCAATGGCGACAGAACCCGATATTCTGACTCCGTGGCCTGAGCAAAAAAAACTCCTCTTTCCCCGCGTTGATGGCGAGCTCTTGCGGTTGCATCATGTCGAAGTGAGCGCGCATCTTAAGCCTGGGACTTTCTCTCTTCTTGAGCCCGCAATCCATCTGCCCGAGGTGGAGGCAACCGCTGATGTGATCTTGGTTCCAGGGATGGCATTTGATCGATTCGGTCGGCGGCTCGGACGCGGTGGGGGATATTACGACCGTTTGCTGAGTCAGTTTGAAGGGGTGAGGGTGGGGGTTTGCTTTGAGGAACAGATGCTGTCCGAAGTGCCTTCGGAAGCCCACGATCTCGATGTGCATTTTGTGATCACGCCTGCCGGGATTTTTCCCTGCGGTGGGCAAAATACTCCGTCAGATTCGGTCGAGTAAGGATCTCAGCAGGCTCGTTGCCGATCTCGGTGACCTGAATCAAATGCCGCAATAAAACAACTGTGGCGATAGCATCGCTGCAGGCGTCATGCCATCGGAACCCTGAGGTCGGCAACTGCGGAGTAAGTCCCAATTTTTCGACGGCCTCGCTGAGGGAATGAGATGGAAGCGCGGGGTATACGGCACGGGTCAGAGTGAGTGTATCGACCCACGGGCCGAATCCGTGAAAGGGAAAAACGCGCAGAAATCGTTTCTCAGTTGCAGCTCCATGGGCAACGACCCAACGGGCGCTGAGGGAAGCTTTGACTTGCGGCCAGAGATCCACAAAGGGCGGAGCTCCGACGAGAAGTTCATCGCTTATTCCGTGGACCTCCCTTGCCGACCAAGTGACCTGTCGGGAAGGGCGGAGATAGGAACTCAGGGATGTCTCGATCTCTTCGCCACTCCAATGGATGACGGCGATCTGTACAGGCTCGTCGGTGAGGCCTGGAGCCGATCCGGCACTTTCAAAATCTATCGCTGCAAACGGAACTTCGGCGACTTTCAATCGCGGAGGAGTTTTTCCGTCATCTCCCAATCCATGCAAGCATCGGTGATAGAAACGCCGTATTGAAGGTTGGTGGGTTGGGTTGGAAGTGACTGACTGCCGAAATGCAGGTGGCTCTCCAGCATGGCCCCAATGATCTCGCTGCCGCCAGCGGCACGTTGATCAAGGATGCTGCGCCAGACATCGGGTTGGCGCTTTGGATCCTTGCCCGAATTCGAGTGACTGCAATCGATCATCAGAGTCGAGGCCAGACCATTTTTGCGAAGGGTTTCGCGTGCCGACTTCACATCTCCGGGGTGGTAGTTGGTACCATTGCGGCCGCCGCGAAGGACGACATGGCTATCCGGATTGCCCGATGTTTTGATAATGCTGGTCGATCCTTCTTGATCGATGCCTAGGAAGCTGTGCGGTGCTTGGGAAGATTTCATCGCGTCGATCGCCGTTTGTACGCTGCCGTCGGTTCCATTTTTGAACCCAACCGGCATCGAGAGTCCGCTTGCGAGTTCGCGATGGGTTTGGGATTCCGTTGTGCGCGCTCCGATGGCTGCCCAGCTCACGAGATCGGCCGTGTACTGGGGGATTATGGGATCCAAGAATTCCGTTGCTGTCGGGAGTCCGAGGTCGAGGATATCGAGAAGCAGTTTGCGGGAAAGGGACAGGCCGAGTGCCACGTCACAAGAGTCATCGAGACGAGGATCGTTGATGAAGCCCTTCCAGCCGATCGTCGTGCGGGGTTTCTCAAAATAGACGCGCATCACAATAAGGAAGCGGTCTTCGAGTTCGCGGCTGAGGGTAGCGAGTCGTTTCGCATATTCCATTGCCGATGCCGGATCGTGGATCGAGCACGGACCGACGATGACAAGGAGTCGGTCGTCTTCACCGCGAATGATAGCGCGGGCTTCCTCGCGGGTCTTTGTTACGAGACGAAGTTGTTCGGAATTGGCGGGAAGTTGCTCCTTGATCTGCGAAGGGGTGATCAGCCGTGTGACACCGGCTACGCGGATGTTTTCGACGGACATGGAGTTGGCGGCTGGATTGGATTCCGTGGCTATCATTTTCAAAAGGGAGAGAAACATCACGCAAATCCTCTCTCCATGCAAACCAATGTTGGGGAGATTTACGCACGACATAACTCGCGACAAAGGCTTGCCCTAGGCGGTCACCTGCGCGATAGCTAATCTTATGTTGATGCCATTGAAGAAACGCCGAGTGAGATTCGACCAGTCTGGATACACGCTTTTTGAAATCATGCTCGTGCTCGGCATCATTGCCGTGCTTGTGGGTTCGGCGATTTATATGCTTGTTGGAAACATTGATGTCGCAAAAGAACAGCGAGTGAATAGCGATATTGAGGCCATTTCGATGCAGCTGAGGACGTACGAAATGCTGAACTACCGTATGCCCACCACCGAGCAGGGGCTGAAAGCCTTGGTTTCTCAACCTAGTACTGAGCCACGGCCACGCCGTTGGAAGCAACTCATGAAGTCCGTACCGATCGACCCGTGGGGAGGGGAGTATATTTATCGCAATCCCGGTAAAAAGAATTCGAGCGGCATCGATGTCTACTCGCTCGGGCCGGACGGCAAGGAGAGCGAAGATGATGTCGGCAAATAAGCCGTTTTGCTCCAGCCGAGGTTATACGCTTTTTGAGATTCTTCTTGCGTTGGGTATTGTGGCGATTTTGCTCGGTGTCACTGTGCCGATGATTATTTCCTCTTACGGGGATAGCACTTCTGAGGAAATAGCTAGGCAGTTACAGAGTGCGGCTACTTCTGCTCAGACTGCAGCGATCAATTCGGGGGAAGCACGTCGATTACGCGTCACTGAAAATGGATTGTTATCGAGTGGGTCATCGACTTCGTCAGCCGAGCTTCCGAAGGGGTGGAAGCTGCAAATCCAAAGGCTCACCGAAAGCAAGTTCCGAAAGCCCGAGAAGACGGAATACTGGGAATTTAACAGCGTGGGCATTTGCGAACCGGTCAGCTTCCGTATTGGAAAAGCAGGTGAATCACTTATTTTGAAATTCGACCCGCTGACGGCTCTCATTGTGACGGATAATGACTAATCGTGCTTTCACTCTTTTCGAGGTGCTCATTGCACTCGGGGTATTTGCGATCGCCGTTACGGGGTTGGCTATAGCCTTGCAGTCGGCTGTCGATGCGTCCTTGATGGCGAGGCAACGAGCATTGTCTCGGGTCGTGATCGAGTCTCGCCTAGCCACGGCAATGAGCGATCCTCCTGTTGATGGTCGCCGAGAGATTGAGGGACGCACGAACAATGGCATTCACGTTTTGGAGACGCTTGAGCAAGCGGAAATACAAACCACCAACGGGACCCTTCTTCCCGGGATGTGGACGCTCAAAGTGACTGCGGACTGGAAGGGCGGGGCAGGGAAGGAAACGGCGGAGGTTTTGCTCTACAGGCCATGATTCGCAAATCCAATCGCGTCACCGGATTCACCCTTTTTGAAGTCATCCTTGCGCTCATGATCTTGGGGCTTATCAGTGGAGCGGTTTACAGCATCAGTTCGGCGGCCATGGAAGCAACGAAAGCGACAATCTCCGCTCAAGCGGGTTGTCGTCGGTTAGAGGCTTTTTTAAAAGTAACCCGCGATGCCTTTCTCGCCATTCCGGCGGATGGGCAGGTGTTTTTACGAATCGGCAAATCCAATCGCGGTGCCCCCGTGCCGGAGATCGTCTTTCGCGAGGCGACGGGTGTTTTTGGAATTCCGAGTTTGGGTGGTGGTGATTTGGTGCTGGGGGCGCGTCCAAGGTCTGATGGATCTCGTGCATTTGCTTTGTTGCGTGTTCCCGGAGGGCTTGAGGGTAGCGAGGCGGAGCGATTTCTTGCATCGGGCCCTTGGATTACGATTCTGCCTGGCATAGAGCGGGTGGTGTGGTCTTTCTACGAAGCTGGTGAGTGGAAAGAGGAATGGCCTGAAGGCAGTGCTCGTCCCATAGCTGTGCGGTTGCAGTTCGACTATCAAGAGTTGCCCGGTACACCAATCGATGTTCAGTTCTGGATTCCCCCACTTGCTGCACCTCAGGTTGCGCCGCCTCCGACCCCGCAAACTCCTAATCAGCCGACTCCGCAGCCGAGTCCGCCTCCGAAAAAATGAAAAGAACTAACCGCCGGCGGGCTGCCGCGCTTCCTCTCGTTCTCTGGTGCATCGCTTTTATCGCGGGCTTGGTCGTGCTTCTCGCTGGGTCGGTTAGCAGTTGGATGGATAGCGAGACTCGGGCTGAAAAAAAATTTATCGCGCGGCAAATGGCTTTGAGTGGAATTGCGATCGGCCAAAATCCCTTAGTCAAACCGGGCGATCCCTTATTGGGCAAAGGAAGTAGGAATGGGGAGGGCTTTGAGGTGAAGATCACCAATGAATCCGCCAAGATTAATCCGAATTTCTGGATTCAGAATAATAACAGATCGATTTTTATTCGCCTTTTTACTAATTGGGGAGCGGATATCGGTACGACTGATGCGGCTATCGATAGCCTGATTGATTGGATCGATGGGGATGATTTTCTGTCCCTCAAGGGGGCCGAGCGAGGTGAGTATGAGAGAGCGGGCAAACGCGGATATCCCGCGAATAGGCCTCTGAAGCACATTCGGGAGATGGAGGCCGTAATGAACCTTTCACCCCTACTATCTGCAAAGGAAGGCTGGCAGAACTACTTCACGATTTGGTATAGTGGCAAAATCAGCATCCAACATGCTACGGAATCCTCACTCACGGCGCTCGCCGAATTTACACCAATGCAGTGCCAATCTCTTCTGGAGATGCGGGCTGGTCAGGATGGCGTTGATGGTACGGACGATGACCAAAAACTCACCTCGCTTGAAGATGTTGCCAGCTTCCTCGGCCTCGGTTCGCGTCAACGCGCCGAGTTGCTGGAGTTTTTTGACACATCTGGAGACTTGCGCTGCATCGAGTCCACTGGTTGGTGTGGTGGCGTGGCCCATAAAATCACCGTCGTATCGGGTGCCGATCCCAATTCGCAAATGATGAGTTGGGAGGAAAAATGAAGCATTCGCCTGTCGATTTCGTTTTGCGTCCGGGGGCAAGCGGTTGGGAGTTTTGGAAAATTCCACCCAAGTCCGATCCTTCGCCGGAGCCTGATTTTTCATCGAAGTCCCTTGGGGTCGCACGTCATTTGATGATGGCTGTTCCCACGCGCAGTCTTTTGGCTGTGCCGGTGTGGATTTCCCCACAAGGAGATCCAACCGAGCTTGCGGAGCTCGAGTTGCTGAGTCGTCACCTGCTCAAAAAAAATGCAGAGGTTTATGGTATTCCGATTCTTGAAAAGGACGGACGTTCTCTTGTTCTCGCATTGTCCTCCATCGATGACGACCGAGCCCAAGACTATTATTCCAAAGCTGCGACGTTTGAGTTTCCCGCTCGTTTATGGGATTCCGATGCGGAGGATGTGATTGTTTGGCGCGAGTGGGGCGAGATTTGCTTTGCTTTTTATCGTGATAAAAAGTGCGTCTATTTTGCCTGCACAGGCGAGATTTCTATCGGGGCGCCACTTTGCGGAATCATTACCCGGACGGCCATGCGTCTGCGCTTCGAGGGGGTGACGCTTCGAATGCCCACAAGGTTGAGATTGATTGGCGATTTTTCTTTTGAGGATCGTACGGCGCTGCGCGATACGCTTCAGGTTGATCTCGAGCATTCGCCCGTTTCACCCCCCCCATTTTTACCGGACACCTATAACAATCCGGCACCGCCCAGTGCGAAAATGGAAATGGAGAAACGGACTCGGTGGCAGAAATTTCTCTTTTTTGCGGTTGGAGGCATCGCTTTCTACACGCTGATATTGTTATTTGTATCGGGTGACCTTCTCGTTCGCCGCATCCAGCTTTCGCGTCTCACCTCGGAGCTTCACTCGATCGAGGGTGCCGCCTCCGGAGCGCATAAACTGGTGACAGAGTGGAAGGAGTTTCGTGCGGCCGTGGACCCGGCCTCTTTTGCGATCGACCAACTTGCGGCCGTTGCCACCGAGATCCCTGGCGAGCAAGTGCGACTGACTCAATACAGCTTCGACAGCGGTCGTTTCACCATTGCTGGTGAGGCTGCGGATGTTGCTCAGGCTTACGATTTCTTTGAGAGAATAAAAAAAGCCCCGCTTTTGCAGGATTACGATTGGACCTCGCGCCAACCTCAGTTGGTGGGCCGCAATAAGGTTCGTTTTGAAATGGAAGGATTACGCCCCGATGCGAAAACCAGCGAAGAGTGAACTAAGGCTTCTCGTGCTCTTTGGTGCGGCTGTTTTTTTGGCCCTGAACCTTTTTGGAGTGCGCGCTTGGATGGGCCGCAGGCAGGCCATCGCTTCTAATATTGCACAAACCCGCACTTCCCTAGAGGAGGCGAAATCCTGGATCATTGCCGCCGAGTCAATACAGGCCGCTCATGAATGGATGAAGGAACATCCCGCTCCTGTGAATACAGGCGATGGCGCGAGCACCGCGCTACTCAATGCTGTGCGGGCTGAAGCTGAAAAGGCGGGAATCAAGGTCGTCGAGGAAACTTTGCTCCCATCCGTCACAGGGAGTGCTGGTAGCTCTGCTCTTTTGCAGACGAAACTCAGCGGGCCCTTTGCCGGTGTGGCACGATTTTTATTTGAATTGCAGTCCCCCATCACATGGCGGGCGGTGACCAAGATGACCATCCGCAGTGATACCGAACCGCCCAATGTCGTGATGGACATGGAAATTCGCCAGTATTACGTTCCGCCCACTAAAGGCGGTGAATCCACCGGTTCGTGATGAAAATCCCACTTGCTCTCATTTTCATAGTAGGTACATGCGCTGTCAGCCTCGCCAGTGCGCAGACCGATGCCCTCTGGTTGCAGCCTCGATCGATGGATAAGTTTCACATTCTCCTTGATCGCTCGCCATTTTCCCTTCCTACCGCAGAGGAGAGCGCACCCATGGCGGAAAGGTTTTCGATAACTGGGTCCGCAACTATCAATGAGGAACCTGTTGTTTTTATTGTGGATAAAAATACGCAAAATCGTCTCATGCTGTGTAAAAATCCAGACTCTTCGGGCAACGTCCTCTTGGAATATCTGCCCGATCTGAATCCACAAAAGA
>RFZT01000106.1 GCA_009920585.1 bacterium | reverse complement strand
GGTATCTAGGCGGAAAGGGCTGGACTGGTTTTGGGCGTCGGGGCCGTGGCAGGCAAAGCAACTGTTCGACAAAATCGGGCGCACCTGACTACTGAAGGAAATCTTCTCGGCAGCGGGGGCGGCGGCCACGGTTTGAGAGGCCGGAGCGGCAGACGCGGCAGACGCGACTGCCTTCGCGGGTTCATTTTTCGGCGAAGGATTGGGGGCCTGCTCGGGGGCTTTTTTGCAGGATGCGAAGATCAGCGTACAGAACAGGACGGCTAAACCGATTTTTTTCATAATTCAAATACGTTCGTTTCAGAATAACGAAGCGAGGATAACATGCGGGGCGATCAAATCAACCGCCCAGCGTATTTTTTTGAATGGGCCTTGGCTCGCGTGATCAGGATTCCACCCATGGCGGCACCAAAGATAAGGTTTTTTCGTTAACTCCATGCCGCCTTTCACCATCGCCTCCCTCGCCATGCTGAGCTCTCCTTGCGGGATAGGAACGATGTTTCTGCAAAAGAATCCGATGGACTAAGGTGAAATGATTTCGACAGACCGTTTAAAATCTGTTTTCCCGTCGATATGCCATCTCACAATCCCGGTCAACTCCTGCTCGTCGGCGTCCCCGGCGCCGAACTCGATCCCGAATCCGCCCGCCTCTTCCGCGAGGTTCAGCCTGGCGGATTCATTCTCTTCGGACGCAACATCCAGTCCCCCGAGCAACTCCGTAAGCTCATCGACGATCTTCGCGATCTCAGTAAGGCGGAACCGATCATCACCATCGACCAGGAAGGCGGCCGCGTTTCTCGCCTCAAGCTGATCGGCAACGAACCGCCGAACGCGCAGCAACTCCGGGATTGCGGCGACCTCGCCCTTATCCGTCGCCATGGTGACATCACCGGCCGGATCCTGCGTTTATTTGGATTCAATCTCGACCTCTGTCCCGTGCTCGATATTTCCTTCGACGACGAAGCCGACAACTCGCTCCGTGGCCGTTGCTACGGTCGCGACGTGGCCGAGGTGATCCAAAAAGCCAGCGCCTTCAATGATGGTCTGCGTGCCACTGGCGTCTTGAGTTGCGGCAAGCACTTTCCCGGCTACGCCTCAGCGGGCCTTGATCCCCATCACGAACTCCCACGCATTGAGCGATCGAGCGATCTCATGGAAGCTCACGAACTCGCGGTCTTCCGCCATTTTGCCCACTCTGTGGACAGCATGATGATCGGCCACATTGCCGTCTCCGGCTTGGATCCCGTGGATCGCCCGGCGTCTTTGTCGCCTGTCATCATCCGCGACCTCCTCCGCAAAGACATGGGCTTCGATGGACTCGTCATGACAGACGACCTCGACATGGGCGCGATTTTGAACCACTACGGGTTTGATGAAACCATGCGCCTCGGCATCGAGGTCGGGAATGATCTCCTCATGATCTGCCATCGTGTGGAAATGGCGGCCGCAGCGAAAAAAGCCATCGACTCGATGGGCAAAAAACTCGATTGCGCCCTCGAGTCCGTCGCGCGTTGCAAAGCCAAGCTAGCCGCCCCGACACCTTTTAGTTTAGAGGCCTTCCACTCCGTCGACGCCGAAATCCTCGACCTCCGTATCGCTGTACTCGGCCCAGAAAAAGCCGCGCTTCGCAGCCCGGAGGATGGCAAGCGATCCCCAGTGGAAATTTATTGAACAAAAGGGTTGCACCCAGCAGGCATCCGCGCCTAGTATCTTCGCCCTCTTAGGAGTCTTAGCTCAATTGGTCAGAGCGCCGCCCTGTCACGGCGGAGGTTGCGGGTTCGAGCCCCGTAGACTCCGGTTTTTTTTGCCCTCATCCAGCGCCTCCCCACTTAAATAATGGAGATGAATCTCACCCAAGGTTCAACTTCTCCACCTCTCAACTTTTCTGTTAGGACTCGGCTTTCCCGCAGTGCCTTTTGCCTCGGTACCCCTTGGTTCCGATGGGCAAGGGCGAGCAAGTAGCCCAGTCTCAACACGGCCGAGACGGTCGTGCCCCCTTCTTTTGCGCTGCAAAGTCCAATTTCAAAGTGACAATGGTGTAACTCATGCTTTTTGTACTCCTTGCCTTTGGTCGTGCAGTAATTTGATTTTATCCCCGTTCTCTCGCTTTTGACTCAAGACGCGCATGGCTGCGGAATTGGTGCGGTGAGTTTCCATCGAAGCTGGATTGCAGAGTTTGTGGACGTTGATGCAACTTTTATCTGCAATCTAGGACAAAAGTAACAAGGCAAAGCAGAATATCGCACGCCTTCGACTATGCGAGAAGGAGCGTTTGTGGAAAGGTCAATATTGGGACGAAAGGGATGGGATGTAATGGTGCGCTTTTCCGAAAGTTGGGGAGGGCTTCAAAAAAACATCCTATCATCAAAGTGGCGTTAAAATATGAAAAACCAATCGCGCCGCTTTTGCCTAGATCTCCATCGCATGATGAGGTTCTGAGTTGTTTAGCTCACCGCCGATGTGCTATTTGAGGTCAAGCAAAAAGGCGTTTTCGGGATAATCATGACATGACAAACCGCCCAGATTCTCAAACTAAAACCACCACCGTCCCATCTTCTTCACTTCGCGCCTCTGCGCCTTCGCGGGAAACCCGATAAAATGTCTCATTCCCTCTCCAAGTTTGTCTTCATACTCACCGCCCTCTTTTTTGGCCTCTTTTTTGTATGGCCGATCGCCGAAACCCTTCGCGGCGCCTTCGTCGGTTCGGATGGCCGATTCACTTTCGCTTACATCAACGAGGTCTTTCGTAATCCGCTTTATCTCGAAGGACTCTGGAACTCACTCCAAATGGGTCTCTGGAGCACTCTGCTGGCCGCGTGCATAGCCATCCCCCTGGCCTGCATCAGCGACCGCTTCCTATTTCCTGGGAAATCTCTTCTGTCTGCACTCGTCCTCGTTCCTATGATCTTGCCTCCATTTGTAGGTGCGATCGGGATCAAGCAAATCCTCGGACAGCAAGGGGCACTCAATGCCCTCCTTGAAACGACCGGACTCATGAATCCTACCCATCCCGTTGACTGGTTGGGCGAGGGACGCCTATGGGGCATCATTCTTCTCAATGCCCTTCATCTCTACCCCGTTCTCTATCTCAACGTCGTCGCGGCTTTAGCCAACGTCGACCCCGCCATGGAAGAGGCCGCCGTTAACCTCGGCTGCACCGGGCTTCGCAAATTCCGACGCATCACCCTTCCCCTCATCATGCCAGGCATTTTCGCCGGGGGGATCATCGTTTTCATCTGGTCCTTCACTGAACTCGGCGTTCCGCTAATGTTTGATTTCACCCGAGTCACATCTGTTCAGATTTTTCAAGGCATCAAGGATATTGGAGGAAACCCGTTCCCCTTCGCGCTCGTCGTTGTCCTCCTCGCATCCACCCTTCTTCTCTACGCCATGAGTCAGTTTTTCTTTGGTCGAAATTCCCACTCCATGATGGCCAAAGCCACCAGCCAAGGCGGTCCCCACGCGACAAGTTGGTTCATCGGTTTGCTATGCACATCGGTATTTTTACTCGTCACCCTCATTGCCATCCTCCCGCACATCGGCGTCGTCATGGTCGCCTTCTCGACGGACTGGTATCACTCAATCCTTCCAAATGGATGGACTCTGGCCCATTTCGAGTCGGCCCTCGGCCACAACCTAACGCTCCCCTCGATTCAAAACAGTCTCAAATACGCAAGTTTAGCGACTCTCCTTGACCTCATCTTAGGCGTGGCCATCGCCTACGTGGTCACTCGAACCCAGTTGCCCGGCCGACAAATCCTCGACGCCATGGCGATGCTCCCACTGGCCGTTCCCGGCTTGGTGTTGGCTTTCGGATACCTTGCCATGACTCAGGAAGGTCAATTTTTTGCGGCCCTTAACCCAACGATCGACCCGCTCGTGATCTTGGTGATTGCGTATTCCGTGCGGCGTCTCCCCTACGTGGTTCGCTCCGCAGCCGCCGGCTTTCAGCAAACCAGCGTTACCCTTGAAGAAGCCGCCCATAATCTCGGCTGCCCCCCCTTCAAAACACTCCGCAAAATCACCCTCCCGCTCATTGCGGCCAATCTCCTCGCAGGCGGACTCCTCGCTTTTTCTTTCGCCATGCTGGAGGTGAGCGACTCACTCATCTTGGCTCAAAAACAGCAGGATTTCCCGATCACCAAAGCCATCTACGAGCTTTACCAACTCCTCGGCGAAGGTCGCTACGTCGCTAGCGCCCTCGGCGTCTGGGCGATGATCTTCCTCGCCATCACCCTCACCGGCGCCAGCCTCATCCTCGGCAAAAAACTCGGCTCCCTTTTTCGAACTTGAGCGAAAAGATCCAATTACTCTGGCGCCCCTTCGATATCCCGCACCTGTAGCGGCACTATAAGCACCGAATCGTTGCCCATCGGCAGTCATAGACAGCCGCTACAATCGAACGGTCCGTAGCGCTCAAATTTCGCACAGCCAGCTACGCAGAACAAACCAGACGCATTTACAAACAGCGCAACCATATACACCTCAAAACATGTCAAGAATTAATTCCTGGCACACACTTTTACACCGATTTCGTTTCTGGACTTTAGATTACAGATCCAGTAAGGAGTTTTTGATATTGATGCTCTTGTTGAATGCGCTCGGAAACCCACAGTTTGATGAGGGACTGCCTGCTTACGCCAACCAACTTGGACTGCAGGTCAAGCTTTTGAATGATCCACTCCGGAAAATCTACATTCACGCGACGTGCCTCCAAGCCAGGACGATGTATGGAGGATTCGTCGATATAGGGGGTTATGTCCTCCCCCTCGTCAAAGCGTCGGTCAAACTCCTGTGCTGTTATTGTAGATTGCTTGTTCATTCTGTCTTGCCCTTCTTACTGATATGATTCGTGCGCGATCGATTCGTTTGGTGAAAATTGCCGTCCAAAGCTTCCCGTTGAACTCTGCCACAAGACCGATTCGAAGTTCATCTGAAAAGCGTACCACAAACTCCACCCGCTTGGGATCGATCCAAAGCTCTTTCGCCTGATCAAAATCGATCCCGTGCTTTGTTCGATTAACATCACTTTTTGCTTTGTCATACTCAAACTCCACTATGGTATAATAGCTATACCACTCAAGGTGTCAATTGGAATTTTCTGCCAAAATGCCAACATGATATTTTTACATACGCGGGCGTTGAAACATCATCTAAAAAGACGGTGTGATGCGGCGGAATTTGGAACGGAGAGGGAGCACCTTTCGAAAAAAAAGGTAGGGATGGATCGCCGAGCCGTCCCATCATTGCAGCGACTTGCCATGCCGGAGTCGCGCAGCGCATAGGTTGGAGCTGCGCTTATCTCCTACCTTGCAGCATCTTCAAGATCCCCTAACCTGAATACCTTCTCTTCTATAAAAAGAAAGAACCTGAGAATTATGTGAATGTGTGGGACCGAATCCTTTTCAGATTCGTCACGAAATGCGCCCACGATTCCCCCTCGGAGGGATGGGCTCCGTCCGTCCCATATGTCCCACAGCCAGCTACGCACAACAAACCAGACACATTTGTAAACAACGCAACCATATACACCTCAAAACATGTCAAGAATTAATTCCTTCTCTGAAAAAGTGCTGTCAAGAGGAAAATCTTCTTCTCTTTTGTTATTAGTTGTTTGCAAAGCTCGCGATGACTTCAGCTTCGCACATCTGCTTTTAAAAATCAGGCTTTTAGGGCACGAAAATATGGTGTCCGCAATGCTTAAAACTTTTGCGGACTGCGAAAATCACTCCGGCGTCAGCTTGGCGATTCTGAGATCACACTTCTCTTCGAGGCGGGCATCTTGCGGAGCCCCCGTTCATTGTGACTGTTAGATCCCCAGCCCTCCATTCTGACCCAAGGTGCGTCGCTTAAGTCTTACGACCTATCGACCAACCAGTAATTAATCGGAGCGGCTGGGGAAAGTATCTTTCGGCATGGCAAAGTCTTTGTTTTCCTTGATCGAGCACGAGGATGCGCGTGGCTTTTCTTCGGGCTGGCCTTGGAGTTTTTGGGCTGGCGGAAAGCTCTCATAAGCGCGCTTCTCGGTCAAGAGTTGCCAACAGATACGCGCCATCAGACGGGCTGTGGCTATGATGGCGGTGTTGGCCTTTTTCCCCATCGTGCGTTTGCGTTTGTAATAATTGCCAAAGTAGGGCGAGCAGCCCACCGAAACCCAGGCTGCTTCCACAAAGGCCCAGCGCAGCCACTTGTTACAGGCCCGCATGAGGCGCCCGTTGTTGGTTTTCCCTCCGCTGCTGGAAGTCGTCGGACAGAGCCCGGCGTAGCCGCAGAGCTTTTGAGCGCTCGGGAAGCGCGAGATGTCATCGACTTCGCTCACCACCACAGCGGCCAAAATCGGCCCCATACCGGGAATACTCAGCACAAAGTCCAATTCGGGCGTCGCCTCCAGCATCTTCTTGAGCGTGGCCTCGTCTTCAGCAATCCGGATCTTCAGACTTTCGAGCACTTCGAGTTGTTGGCGCAAAAGAAGACCGGCAGGATCGGGAAGCTTGAGTTTGCACAGAGCGCTTATCCCTTTTTTGCCAAAAAGGTCGCTGCACTGGGGAAGTTGCAGGTTGTGTTGGGCTGAGAGCAGTCGCTGTATGCGGTTGCGGAGCATCGTGCGTTGACGAACGAAAAAGCACCTCTGCCGCAATACCTCCTTGCGCTCCCGCGTGCTCTTGCTCGGAATGTGCACCGTGGAAATCAAATCACCACGCAGCAGCTTGGCCAAAATATGGGCATCCACCTTGTCGGTCTTTACCTGCGCCTCGGCGATGATGCGCGTCTTGTAGGCATTGGCTAGGACGATGTCGTTGTGGTCCAAGTGTGCTTCAAGAACCTCGTAAAGCCAGTGCCAGTTCATTGTTGTCTCAAACACAACACGGCATCCCGGATATCGTTTGATCAGAAGCTCGAAAGCGGTCGGAATCTTGTGATCAATACGCCCTCGTTCCAGAATCGTGTTCCTGCCGTCGATGACGCAGAAGACGCTGTAGTGCTTGTGAAAGTCTATGCCGATATAAAACAGCCCGCTAGGTTGTTGTGTAGTTTGACTCATAGCCAACCATTCTACACTATCGGTTTTATGCGCTTCAGCGGCTCAAGATGACTGTAAAGCGTCGCTGCAAAAGGCTTTCATGTCATCTGACCCTCTGACAAGCCTCTCACGGAGACACCAAGACACGGAGAAAAGTTCTCGGTTGGAACGCCGACCTCCTCGTCGGCATCAGCACCTCAGAGCAAGACAAGTATGGCAACTCGGAAAATCGGCTAAAAATGCGTCAATATGCGGGACCGACCCCTCTGATGGAGGTCGAAGGCCGTGGTCTTAACCGCCTTCTGCTCATCGCCGTTCAGGCGGGAGAGGCTGTCGGTGAAGGAATCGGCGATGAGGAATTGCATGTGTAAAGCTACTCGCAAAGATGAGCGTGAACGCGTGAGGAGAACTTGGGAATCACAGTCCCATACCGGATCAGGACATCTTCCGTTTCCATCCTCCGGCGCCCGGCGATCTCACCGAGCACAGCGATGACTTGGCTCGGCTCAATCTCAAAAAGCGTCATAAGATATTCGTCGGGGTGCATGGCAACGATGCCGTGAACTTGAAGGTTGTCGTTTTTGAAATGCCGCAAGTTGAAGGTCAGAATCACGGGGCACCCTCCACAAATGGCCGCTGCCAGCACATGCCGATCCTTCCAGTCATTCGTGAGGCCTTCGATGAATCCTTCGTAACCGTGAATTTCCGCCTCGGGAAATGCGGTCGTGATTTCTTTTTGAAAAAGTTCTACCAAATGTGCAGGCCAGCCCAGCTTTTCAAGATGCGTTCGCTCGACTTC
>RFZT01000105.1 GCA_009920585.1 bacterium | reverse complement strand
CAGCATCGGAATCGAATTGGTGAACGCTCTCTGGCGCAAGCTGCCGCTGGAAGAATGGCGGGAGGTCGTTCCCACCTCCGAGGACGTACGACTACACTTGCTCCACCTCATTGCCGCGCATCATGGTGAACTTCAATACGGCTCGCCGGTGGAACCCAAAACCCCCGAGGCGATCGCCCTCAACATGATTGATAATCTCGATGCCCGCTTGGAAATGATCGCGGCTGCTTACATCAAGCAGCCCGAAATCGCTCCCGGCATTCACGAGCGCGTCCGCACGCTCAACACCTCGCCCGTGAAGCCGCTTCCGATCTGGGGTTGAGTCGTCAAAATGCAAATAAATCGCAGATCCCCGTTGCTTTACCTTGCATTGGCGCGGTCTTCTATTAAAGTCCTTCCTCTCACGGCGCATTCGTCTAGGGGTTAGGACACAGCCCTCTCAAGGCTGGTGCACGGGTTCGAATCCCGTATGCGCTGCCAGTTTTTCCGCTCAAATCACCATGCATTTTATTTTTTAATGCCATCAATGACGGAACGTTAAGGCTCCAATGGGCTAATTGTGCAGATGGTGTTTCCGCTTGAGAAATTGGGGTGCCTACAGGATTGTTATATTAGTGGCGAAGAACGACATCACAACGACCCTCATTTAAAGGGCTCCGTGGATTATGGGCCCAAATCGTTCTTTCTCGCCCGAGCCCTGTGCTGAACCCATTTTTGAGTACGGAGTTACATTCCAGCAATTCATTCATTTCATCATCTCGAATCTAGAAATCTAAACCACTAGAAGCTTACTTCATGATTTTATCATCGTAGGTTTCTGGATGCTTGAGGTGGACGATTTGCCCTTAAAATGGATGACTTTTTTGAAGAACTCACCAAAGCATATCTTATTTTCGAACCCGAGTACGCCAGTTGCACGAGCAGGTCCCGTTGGCCGTTTGGCTGAACTCCAAGGTGATGTTGCCGGTGATGGTCGTTGCTAAGTTGGGCGCCGATGAAAGTGAGGGAAGCATTCCTAACGGAAGAGAAGCAGCTTGCTTTTGGATTTTAGGAGAGGAGCACAGCGCGTCCCGCCTGTGTGTTTTGGCGTGCTCTTTGGTGCCAATCGGAATGGGGGAGAGCAAGCGGCCCTTTCTCCACACGGCCGAGACGGACATGCCCTCTTTTTGCGGTTCAAAGTCTAATTTCAAAGACACAATGGTATGAGTCGCCGTCAAAAGTTTCTGTCTCGTCGGCAGCCTACCAACAACAATCAAATATTCGCCGAAGACACCGGGACCGATCGTCAGGTTGCCGGTTGTGAAGTAGTTTTGGGTGTGACCGTGGGGGGCGCCCGTGGTAATTGAAGAATCAAGAATGTTTCGTATCGCTCTTAAAATGCTTTTCCGTGATCGCGCTAAATACGCGATGCTGGTCTGCGGGCTGGCCTTTTGCTCGCTGCTGATGTGCCAGCAGTCGTCGGTTTTTTGTGGGCTGATGAATTGGACGACGGCAACCGTGCGTAATATCGGGGCCCCTGTATGGGTTGTGGATGCTAAGGTCGAGCAGGCGAACGAGATTATTCCGATGCGCCAGATCGAGGTCGATCGCGTGAGGGGAATCCCCGGCGTGGCATGGGCGGTCCCACTCTACATCGGGATTGAGCAAGCGCGTCTCACAGACGGATCCTTTCAAAATATCCAACTCGTCGGCCTCGATACCGGCACTCTGACGGGGCGGCCGATGGACATGCGGGCCGGCCGCATCGAAGATCTTCGCCTGCCCAATGCCGTTGTGGTCGATCAAGTCGCCGTAGAAAAATTTCGCCGTAAGGGGATCTCGATCGAGCTTGGGACGACTTTTGAAATCAATGACAAAGAAGCGCGCGTGGTAGGGATATGTCATGTGAGCCGTAGCTTCCTCGGCCAGCCATATGTTTATACGACCTTTGATCGGGCGATGGAATACGCGAAACCCTCTCGCAAAATGCTCGGCTATGTCCTCACGGCGCCAATACCCGGGGTCTCGAATGAAGAGCTGGCCAAGCGGATCAGCTCCCTCAACGGCCTGCGGGCCATAGCCAAGGACCAGTTCTTTTGGGATACGATCCGCTGGTATATTAGAAATACGGGCATCCCCATCTCCTTCGGCACGGTGGTGATCCTTGGTGTGATCGTGGGTATAGCGATTGCAGGCCAGACATTTTACCTATTTGTTCACGATAACTTGCGGTTTCTTGCGGCCTTCAAAGCCATGGGGGCACCGAACTCCACGCTGGCCGGCATGGTGCTCCTGCAGGCTTTTTCTGTCGGTTTCATCGGTTACGGCATCGGTGTGGGCCTCGCGAGTTGGTTTGGCAATACGGTACTCGCGAAGGAACAACCTCCCTTCTTCATGCCATGGCAGGTGCCGGTCTTTGTTGCGGGAGTGATTGTTTTTATCTGCGCCTTTTCGGCTTTGATCGGGCTCACCAAGGTGATGCGACTCGAGCCAGCGGTGGTCTTCCGATGAGCGATCCGTCCCTGATCGCGGTGAAGGTGGACAACGTGGTGAAGAGTTTCGCTAATGGAGATTCGCGCACGTTCGCCCTCAAAGGGGCGAGCCTCGAGGCGCGCTTCGGTGAACTTCTTATGATCGTCGGGCCATCCGGTTGCGGAAAAACCACGCTCCTGAGCGTGATCTGCGGCACGTTGAAATTCGAGGAAGGCGATGTCGCTGTTTTTGGTCAGGAATTGCGCGCAATGCGGAACTGCGACATCACCCGCTTCCGCCGCGAGAATATCGGGTTTATTTTCCAGCAGTTTAATCTCATCCCCACACTCACGGCCGTGGAAAATGTTTCAGTACCCCTCATCTTGAAAGGCGTCTCCACCGCGCAGGCCGAGAAGCACGCTTGTGAAGTGCTGGAAAAAGTCGGCTTGGCTGACAAATACAAATCCTATCCCAGCCAACTCTCCGGAGGTCAGCAACAACGCGTCGCCATTTCTCGTGCGTTGGTTCACGATCCCCGCCTGATCATTTGTGATGAGCCGACGGCCGCACTCGATTCCGCTTCGGGACACAAAACATTGGAGCTCCTGCAAGAAAGCGCCGTCCGGCCCGACCGCTGCGTGATTATTGTCACTCACGACAGCCGAATTTATGAGTTTGCCGACCGCATCGTTCAGATGGACGATGGACGCGTGGTCGGCCAGTTCGACGATCCATCCCAACTTTCCCATGCCTAAACGCCTCTCTTTTTACATCGCCGTCGCCGGTGTTATCGCCGTGACTCTGCTTGTTCTCCGCTTGCGTAAAAGCGGCCCAGATTCCACCCCCATCGTTCCGCCACCCCAGTCCCCTTACGCAAATTCCATTGGCGGACGCGGACTCGTCGAGAGCACAAATGAAAATGTCCGCATCGCTCCAGCCACATCGGGGCTCATCGGCGAGGTAAATGTGCGCGTGGGCGACAAGGTAGCGAAGGGCGACATCCTCTACACGATGGACAACCGCAACGCTCTGTCTGCGATCCATGTGCAAACCGCTCAAGTCGGCGTCATCCAAGCTCAGGTCGCTGAGGCGGAAACCTTGGTCGCCGACCGCAAGGACCAACTCGATCGCAGCACAAAACTTCGCGAAAAAAATGTTTCGAGTGAAGACGAGACAAAGCGAAACCTTTTTGCTTGGCAGGCCTCCCAACGCCAACTCGAGCGCACACAAGCCGACCTCTCTCTCGCCAAAGCCCGCCTCGCTGATGCCCAAGTGCAACTCGATCTCCTCACGATCCGTTCTCCGCGCGACGGCACCGTCCTACAGGTGAATATCCGCTCTGGTGAATACACGATGGTGAATGCAGCCGAGACATCCATTTTGCTTGGAGACATTTCTCAACTCCAACTGCGCGTGGATGTCGATGAATCCGATGCTCCCCGCGTGCGGGCGGGATGTACGGCGGTGGCTTTCCTGAAAGGGTCGCGCGAAAAAGCCATCCCACTCGAGTTCGTGCGCATCGATCCCTACATCCTCCCGAAAAAATCCCTATCCGGCGAAAGCACAGAACGCGTCGATACCCGTGTACTGCAAGTGATTTTCCGGTTCAAAAATCCGGATTTTCCGGTTTACGTCGGTCAGCAAATGGACGTCTTCATCGACGGCTGAAAAGAAGTCGCGCGTCGGCCTTCCTAGGCCAGCGTTCCTAAAGTTGCCTTGCCGTCACTTTGGCAGAGCGGGTCTGCGGCATAGCCGGGAAAGTCCGCCTCTGGGGAAAGAAGTCGCACCTCGATGTTCAGTGATCGGAATGTAGCCGGCCCTGTCACCGTCGCTACGGCTGTATCCGCAGCATCCCGACCCATGCCGATACGCACAAATCCGGGTTCGGGCGACAACCTTGTTGCATCATAAACGAGCCAACGCCCCCCCAACCACGCCTCGAAGTGGGCGTGAAAATCAGCAGGCCGTAGGCCCCAAGAATAGGAACTGCAAAACCGTGCCGGAATGCCCAAGGCCCGGCAAAAAGCGATGGCAAGGTGAGCAAAATCGCGACAGACCCCCGCCCGCTGGGTGGCGGTATCGAACGCGCTCGTCGTCGAATCCGTGCTCCCCACGAGATATTCGACGTTGTTGTAAATCCAATTGCAAATACCGCAGACGCGGTCGTGTCCGGCCGCCAGGTGACCGAAGGTGACTCTCGCCATGCGCACGAGCTTGTCTGATTCACAATACCGACTCGGATAGAGAAAAGGGATCACATGTGCTGGCAAATCGGCCAGCGTGGATTCCCAGACCATCTCAGATTTGCAAAAAACGGGCTCGAGTTCCACCTCCGCCTCATAGCGAACGACAACCTCTCCCGCCTTGGCGGCGAATCGGTGAAAGCGCGTGGGAGACCCATGGTCGCGCACTTCGTCGAATGTCGCATTCTGGCTATTTGCTATCTGCTCGCGACAGATCCGCTGTGCCCCACCCGCCGCTGCCGCGATATTCAACAGAAACGTGGACTCACCGAAGACCTCGTAGGTGAGTTGGGATTGAATAAAAAGACGAATGGGGTTGCCCACTCACACACCTTGAGTGAGTTCTTCGAGGAACTCACGCACGAAAGCACACGAAATGCTGGTAGCGCTTTCCAAATCGCAAATTGTTCTTATGTTGGCGGAATGCGTTTCGTTTTTGCCCTTCTCTTTCTCGCCACACTTCACGTCGCCTCCGCTGTTGAGATCGAGGGTGTAAACGTTCCCCCTCAAATTCAAGTGGGCGGGCAGGCCCTTCAACTCAATGGAGCCGGATTGCGCACCGTCGTCCTGCTCATCATTCCGATTAAAGCTTATGTCGCGGGATTCTACGCCACCGCGCCACTTCGCTCCGAGGCGGACGTACTGGCCTCTGCTGGGCCATTGGGGTTTACCTTCACCTTCTTGAAATCCGTGGGGCAGGGCCAGGTCACGAGCGCATGGACGGCCCAGTTCGCAGATAGCAACACTTTCACTTATGCCGGTTTTGAAAAAGACAGGGACGCCTTTATCGCCCTCTTCGGCCCACTCCAGTCCGGCGGCGTCGAGTCGGTCCAGTTGGTCGGCACCGACACGCTTGTCTATGATTCCGGTAAGTTCAAAGGAACGATAAGTGGACGCAATTTCCAGCGTGCTTTTCTGAGCCTCTGGTTCGGATCGACCCCCGTGATGCCCTCGCTCAAATCCGCCCTGCTCGGGCAATAGGAATCACTTCCCGCTCCGTAGCGTGTGGATGGTGATCTCCGGCGGACAATTCCATCGCGCTGCGACCCCGCATCCGCCAGTACCTGGCGAAGTGTAGCCCTGCATTTCTCCATGGCTCCACCGCCCGGCTACGAATCGTTTTGGCACGCGACAGGGCACGACCACTGGGCGGCCACCCGGAAGGCAGATCTGACCTCCATGCGTGTGGCCGCTGAGTTGAAGGTGAAACCCTAGGCCGGCGGCTTCCCTGTAAGTCTCGGGGCTGTGTGAAAGCAGGATCGAGCAGGCCCCGCTCGGGATGAGTGCGCGCACCTCGGCAAGGTCATGGGTTTGATAAAAATGCGGATCGTCGATGCCGCCAAGCCAGAGCGATTCGCCGCTTCGCCGGATCTCGGTCACTTCGTTGAGTAGGATCGGCAGGCCCATCGACTCTAGCTCCGGCACCATCTCCAAGAAATCGTGATTGCCGAGAATGCCCCAGCGCTCAGGAGCGAGAGTTTCAACGATGTGGCGGGTTTCGCGGAGGCATGCGTCATGGTCGCCGCCCATACCATTGCGAAAGTCCCCCGTGATCACCGCGGCATCGTGCGGGGAAGCGCGGATCAAGTCGACCACCACGGCGGTGAGCGATGTATCGAGATCGCAATGGAGATCAGTAAGTTGAAGCAACCGGAATCCCTCAAAGGCTTCCGGCAATTCGGGCAAAACCCACTCCTGGTGCACCACCCGCACGTCCAAAAATCCGCGCCTCATGATCTGGCGAATCCCGCAGAAATTAAAAAACCACGTCAACAAGCTGTCAAAGGGAATGAGGCGCTCCAACCGAAAGACCCCCTTACCCTGATGCAGGAAGCGGGTGGTTTTATCCGTCTGGCGCTTGAGCCTCTTGGCGAAGAGGCGATCACCGAGTCGGTGCCTTGGCGCCTTCAAATCGGAGTCGGTGGTGTCCGGTGGAAGGCTCAATGGGGTAGCCCGACAGACTTAGAATGCTTCGGTTGCTGCGTTCTGTAGGTGCCTCTCAAATCCTCTGTCTGCCAGCGCTTCTCGTAGCGGAGCGGCTTGAATACACCCGTCTCTCCGTCCTTCTTCCAATACACCTCCGCCGTGCGCTGCCAGTCACAGGCCTCCTCTTCGGCAAAGAGCGAGCCATCTTTCAGGCGGGCGCGGATTTCGGCGCGCAGTTCTTTCGACGTTGCCGATTTGGGCGAGGCGAGGTGGATCGGGCGAAGGCGGATTTGATTCTGGTCCCGCATTTCCGGATGCAAAAAAACAAAGGCTCCCAGAGGCACTTTCGAGGAAGCGCGGAGGCTATGCAGGGTTAGGAATGTCGAATCTCCCACCTTGGATGTCCACGCCTCGAAATCATACTCCGTTTTCACACCCTTTTCCGAAAGGGTGACTTGAACTCGATACATATCGTTGCCAGAGGGGGTAACGAGGGCGCGCGAAGTGCCGCCGGTTTTTTCCGTTCTCTGCCACTCGCCAACGAACCATGTGTTCAACGATTCCGATGGCCCCGAGGTGAGCGGCTTCTCAAAAAAGCATCCACCTAGAAACAAGGGAGCCAGCAGAAGGAGCAAACGCAGGAAAAATCTCATGCCTTGCGCTATATTCGAGTTCCGTCTGGAATGACACTGTTTTTCGGTACGACAACGATGCCGTCCCGAATGTAGTATCCGTCGCCATCAAAGTTTTCGGCCTCGGGTTTGGGCGTGATCACCACACTGTTGCCAATGCGGGCGTTCTTATCGATGATCGCTCCCTCGATGGAGCAATTGATGCCAACGCCGATCGGCGGCACGCCTTCCGCGCGGACGTCATCAAGCGACTCATAAAGGTCCGCGCCCATCATGACCGTGTTCTTAAGCGTCGAGCCTGTGCGCACAATGCTGCGGATGCCAATGACGCATCGATCCAAGGTCACATGGCCCAAAATACATCCGTCGGAGATCATGGCACGGTTCAATTTCGCCCCGTCAATCACGCTGGCTGGCAGGCAGAGGGGTTGGGAGTAAACCGGAGATCCTGGAACGTAGAAATTGAATTTCGGATTGTTGTCGGCCATTTCAAGGTTGGCGTCGAAGAACGATCGGATGGTTCCGATGTCTTCCCAATAGCCTTCAAATATGTGCGCCATCACCTTCCGGTTTTGGATTGCGGCAGGGATGATGTTTTTACCGAAATC
>RFZT01000104.1 GCA_009920585.1 bacterium | reverse complement strand
CGCTCGATGGATTCGATAGCAAATTCGGAAATCGAAAGAAGTTCCTTCTGCGCGTTTTTTGCAATTTTGTCTGCGGAATTCAGTCCGTAGAGAGCCAGTGCAATTAAGGGAATAAGTCCGCTTATGGCCGTGCTGATGATGAGACGGGTGGAGAGGTTAATTTTCATGGTTTGGTGTGTATGGAATTGATAATGCAGGGCGATTAAAATGGCTCATTAGGGTTGAGTTAAAAGAAACTGGGCGTCAGCAAAGACTTCGGAGGGATTGGCTTGATCGTTCAAAATAGAAACGAGTGATTCGCAGTCGATGACAAGAGTGAGGCGACCCAATAACTGCACTGTTCCAAGAACTCCCTTGGCGGCAAATGTTTTGGCGTCAATGACGTGATTCGAGAAGTCCACGGAATCCACAATTCGACCGGCTACGATGCCGATTTGGTCATAGGGAGGTCGAGGAACGATGACGAACATTTCCTGCCCAAGAGGCGGAGGTGTCGGTAGCGGAAGTACGTTTCCAAGTCGAACAAGGCGCAGGGTCTTGGCGTGATCTTTTCGCAGGCAATCCATGCTGCCGATCCGCTCGATATCTTTGGTTTGAACATGCTCCACGCGCATAACGCTCTTGAGGGGAATGGCAAAAACTTCGCCTTCGCCATCCTGAAAAACGAGAGCCCGCTCGTCGCTAGTCTCTCCGGCATTCGGGAGAGATGTTTTTGCCGCATTGAGCGTATTTTGGGTAACAGAAATGCGACCTTGAGCCAATGCGGTAGGATCAAGAATGAGAGCGATTTCGCCTTGCCCTAACAATGTGGCGCCGGAATAAAATGGCACTGTGCGAATATGGCGACCGAGAGGTTTGACTACAATTTCCTCGGTACTGACGATCTCATCGACAAGCAACCCATAGACCAAGTGATCTAGTTGAAGAATAATGACGAACCGCGAGCGACTAGGATCTGTGTTTTCAGGCAATCCGAGAATCGAAGCCAAATTAATAATCGGTTTAAGTTCACCACGAAGCCGCAAAACTTGTGCGCCACCGAGAATCTCAAGAGGAAATTCTCCACCTGGATGGACCACCTCCTCTACGTTGATCTGCGGAATCGCATAACGCGTCCCCTGGCAACCCACAATCAAAGCCGGAACAATTGCCAACGTGAGCGGGAGACGGATGATAATACGCGTACCTGCTCCCTTGCGGGAATCGATTTCGACATGGCCACCGAGTTTTTCGATGTTGGTTTTCACGACGTCCATTCCGACGCCACGACCAGAAATATCACTCAGCGCCGCAGCTGTGGAAAATCCAGCCGCAAAGATGAGTTGTAGAGCATCCTCATCCGACATGCGGCTCGCCTGTTCGGGTGTAATGATACCTTTTTCAATCGCCTTCGTTTTGAGCTTTTGGGGATCCATGCCACCTCCATCATCGAGAACCTCGATTTGAACACGGCCAGCCAAGTGCGCTGCAGAAAGACGTATCAGTCCACATGACGATTTACCTGCAGCTACGCGAACCGCTGGCATCTCAATACCGTGATCGACGCTATTGCGAACAAGGTGCGTGAGCGGATCCGAGAGACCTTCGAGAAGAGTGCGATCAAGCTCCACATCATCACCAAAGATTTCCAACTGAATTTCTTTATCCAGCTTGTGACTCAGATCACGAACGATGCGGGTGAACTTGCCAAAAAGATTTCCGACCGGCTGGAGACGGGCTCGCATAATCGTATCCTGCAAGCTGGATGTGACCGAGCTGATTTCCTGAACGATCGATTGAAGCCCTTCAACGCCTTCGTTCTCATCAGCCCGAACGGCTAATCGCATAAGTCGGTTGCGGCCAAGAACCATTTCTCCAGCCAGATTCATAAGCGTGTCAAGTAGTCCCACATTGATGCGGATCGTTTCCTCCGCTTTGCGGCGAGTATTAGGAATTGGCTTGGGATCGATCGCTTCTGATGGAGTTTCCTCACTTTTGACCGTGATCGATGAAGGCTTGAGTGAAACGAGCGCCGCTGCGTCTTGCTGACCAGCTAATTCAAAAGCCACATCAGGTAATTCAACCGGAAAAGGTGACTGCGGCAAATTGCCTGCAACAGGTTTCTTTTTCACCCAACTGCCGAGAGCCTCAGCTGAAATAACCTGGAAGCGACTCTCATCCAGCTTCAAGGCATCGCTTAAAAGAAGAGCATCCAGAGCCGTCGCGAAAAAAATCATGACTTGCGGGTCAACATCAAAGCAATTGGAAATCCTTGTGCCTTCAGGAACGGATGTTCGAATATCAATGATCTGCCCTAAGGATTCAAACTCACGGAAATAAGTTCCAAGATTTTGCTGCTGCGATTCGAGATCAGCAGAAACAGCAAATTGAATCACATAAAAATTCCGACCATGCTTGAGAGCTGGAATCAGGTCCTGTTCACGAATCTCAAAAGAAGACAATATTCCTTGAACATCAAAATCGATAGGCTCAGGAGGGTTATTGGATTTAACTTCGGGTTGGGCGGATTTCGCAGGATTCTCACCCGAGATCAGTGACTTCAATCCGTTAGTTTCATTCGCACAAGCGACCTCGCCGGCACGATCTGGATCGGCCAGCATGACGTTGAGTTTATCCGTAGTCGAAATGAGGAGACTGACGATCGCAGCATCCACCTGCATGCTTCCGTCTCTCAATAGCGACATCACGCTCTCCATGACGTGGGCCAATCCGACGATGGGTGCGAAACCAAAGAATCCAGCAGCACCCTTGATGCTGTGCACAGCACGAAAAATACTATTCAGTCGCGATGTGTCCTCTGGGCTGGCCTCCAAGGCAATAAGATCGCTCTCCAATGTCTGTAAGTGCTCGCTTGATTCCTGAAAAAACAGGTCGAGCATTTCTCGATCCCCCACGCTCATGATTCGCTTTGGGTTAAAGTGAGGTCGACCTGTCGACTTAGGCGCATGACGTTTAAAAGATAGGAGCACTCGAGTGAGGCCGCATCGATTTGCAACCGCATACCACGGCTCATTGACTCATTAGCCAGTGCATGAATGAGAGTTATTGTCCCCGCATCAGGAGTATGGGTTTTCGATAGATCGAGAACGATTTGCGTAAAACTTTTTTTAAGGAATTCCGAAATTTGTGCTGAAATATCAACCACATGACTTCCTCCAAAAGTCTCATTTGCGTTTATTTTAAGAACGCCCTTTTTGATAGTACCGGTCATTACGATTGGCTTTTCATGGGTTCTAACTGGGAGATAAATTCTCCAACATTGAGAACGGTCGTTAAGCCTTGCGGACCGCTAATCACGCCTAAAATAAAACGCGTATCTAGCCCACTCAGCATCTCCGGTGGAGAAGCAAGAATACGAAACCCAGAAGGAAGAATATCCCCAATGGAATCCACCAAGAGACCCGTACGATCGCTATCTACCAAATAGGCATCATCCGGAGGGACGGGTAAACGCGAGAGATCTGATGCAGTCTTAAAAACAATACACCGGTTTGTCGGTCGGGTGTCACACCCCTTTAATCCTAGACGAAACTCAAGATCAATCGCTGTGAGTATCTGCCCACGGAGATGAACAACGCCGCGCACATACGAGGGCGCTAAGTGTACTGGCGTTACGGCGGGAGCGCGCAGCACTTCTTTCACCCAGAGCAGATCGCAAGCGTAACTCTTCCCCTCCGAAATGAACTCAAGAAGTTGAAGATTCAAACCCTGCTCCTGACTTATTACTAAAGGCGAAGACATGCAGTCAGTATCCCTAAAACGAAATCAAAGCCGCATCTCGTGACTCATATACAGGAACGGTCTCCATACCCTGAAAAGGATTCGAAATATCTTTCAATGCGGGCAATTTCATATAGGTGGTCACAAAGGCTGGAAGTGTCGCAAGAACAGTCGCAGCCCCTACGATGCGCCATTCCATTTGGAGGGCCACACCCTCATTGATGATAGACGTAAGCGCACGGATAATGGGAACTCCAACGTTCGTCACCTCCGTCATATCAATGAGGATTTGATGGAAGCCGGCATTCACAAGGCTCGCTATCTTCTTCTTCGCTTGCCGAGCGAGGAGACGGGAGCCACTTTCAGAAAGAGCCTGCGGTAGGACGGCGACCTGAACGATCCCTTCTGCAGAGAAATAAAGAGGTGTAATGTCGACACCGAGCGCTGCCATGACGCTATCCGGCAACTCTCCGAAATTGATAGGCTTGGTGATAAAATCGGTAATACCGACTTTCTTGCCATCATTCTGCTCGGTTGTCGCCGTCTTGAGAGACAGAGCAACAATGGGCACGTTTTTAAGAACTGGTATGGATTTCAGCAATTGAGCGAAGCTTAATGCCGCATTCTTAGTGAAGGCCAAACTCATCAAAATGATATCTGGCGCATTGTCGTCTGCCACAGTGGGAACAACGAGCGCTCCCGAAAAGTGCCCGCCAATACGTTTCGACTCGGCCATATCGAGGAGGCCTCGGGCGACATTGGCATCCGTGCAGCACTTCAGATAGCTCACCAAGGCATCCTCTGGACTAGCCGCCCCTGCAACTGACCACCCGCGAGATGAAACCGCATTTTGAATCGAATCAACAATCGACGCAAACTCGTCGATGACTAAAACCTTGATCGGATCCGTGGCTTTTTTTTCTTTCTTTGGAATAACTGCGGCAGGGACTGGCTCGGGTGCTGATTTAAGATTGATTTTAATAAATCGGGAAACTCGTTCAACAACAGCATCATCAGCGAATGGCTTGACGATGTAATCACGGGCGCCCATTTGCGCGATCTTGATCACATTTTCTTTACCAGCCTCAGCCGTGAGCATGATGACCGGAATGCTTTTGAGCTCAGGATCCGCCTTGAGCTTGGCAAGGCATTCGACTCCGTCCATCACGGGCATAGTCACGTCCAACAAGATCAGCGAGGGCTTCTCTTTTCGAGCGCGAAGACCAAATCCACATCATAGGGCGCAAATCCACGAGTAATAAACATGTGAACCATCCGACTATCATCAACACTAAGAATTTTAGGTACGCTCATAGCTTACTACGGTATGAATATGGTTGATAATCTGAAGAATAGTTTCGCCTCATGTTTCTTTGATTGCAGTCATGTGGTTAATAAAAGGGCACCGCAGTTTAATCTGTGAAATCCCTATATTTTCCAGACCGCTAAAAATGCCCCGTACGCTTGAACCACTTCACGCCACATTCGTCAACTAGCATCTAAAAATGTTTCTAAAATGGAACATTGAAAAGAAATCGGCGATTAAAACTACGCCAAAAATATTTTTATCGGCTACCCATCCGTTTTCTTGATATTTACAACTTTTGACGTCCCTCCTTCCTAAATGCCAATCCAGTAAAAACCCGCTCCTACACAGGTTAGTTCAGCCATGAGTATCGCCATCACAACCCAGCAAGATGCGTTTACGACGACCTCTACAATCTCCCTCAGTTTGGTTCGGACGGGTGGAGCAGGCGCCATCAATGAACCGAATATTTCCACCAACTCCGGACGGTACTAATAAACACCCTCCGACGGAGCTTTGATTGACAGCATGGGAGCCCTTTGGTCTACAATCCAACCTCCGATGAATCTCTCCTCCACCGTTTTTTGCGGAAGATGCCGCTCCGGATATCGCCAGCAGACTCGCCCACCTCGAGGCCGCATTGGGCGCTGGCTCAAAAATCAACTCGGGAGACAATGCCTGGATGCTGGTCTGCACGGCTCTTGTGCTGATGATGACGGCTCCGGGTTTGATCCTTTTTTACGGTGGTTTGGTTCGTCGAAAGAATGTGCTCTCGACGATGATGAATAGCCTCATCCTCATGGCAGTGGCCTCGTTCCTCTGGATGGCTGTGGGATACAGTTTGGCCTTTGGCGAAGGAAACGCCTTTTTTGGAAATCCGATGCAGTATTTTTTCCTGAAAGGGGTCGGCTTGGAACCCAATCCCGACTACGCAGCGACGATCCCTCATCAAACCTTCATGCTCTTCCAGATGATGTTCGCCATCATCACTCCTGCGCTCATTAGCGGAGCTGTGGCCGAGCGGATGCAATTCAAAGCCTACTTGCTCTTCACGATACTTTGGGTTCTTTGCGTTTACTGTCCCCTCGCCCATATGCTATGGGGTAAGGGTGGACTGTTTAATTGGGCTTTGGGTGGGAGCATTCCCGTTCTGGATTTTGCCGGCGGCATCGTGGTGCACATCAGTTCGGGTATCGCGGCGCTCGTATGTGCGATCTTTCTCGGGAAACGTTCGGGCTACCTCCATGAACCTATGATCCCGCACAACGTGGTATTAACCCTCATCGGGACTGGGTTGCTATGGGTCGGTTGGTTTGGATTCAACGCTGGCAGCGCGGTGAGTGTGGGGGCACTGGCGACGAGTGCTTTTGCTGCAACTCATTTTTCGGCTGTTGGAGCGACCTTGGCATGGGTGGCCTTGGAATGGCTCAAACTCGGAAGACCAAGCGTTCTTGGCGCCGCTTCCGGCATGGTCGCGGGCTTGGCTACCATCACCCCAGCTTCGGGCTTTGTGACGATCCCGGCCGCGTTTCTGATCGGGCTAGCGGGCGGCACGGCTTGCTATCTGGCGGTAACTAAGCTCAAAAATATTTTCAAATACGACGACTCATTGGACGTCTTCGGTGTTCACGGCATGGGGAGCACCGTTGGAATCCTTCTTCTCGGTTTCATGGCTTCGTCTGAGATCAATCCCCTGATCGCTGGCACTTTTCAAAAGGCAGGGGTAGCGGTTTCGCTCCAAGGCGGGATGAACCAGTTTATCAATCAGGCCATCGGTGTGGGATTCACCATCGCATTTTCTGGGATCCTCACGTGGATTTTATTAGTTGGGATCAAAATGATCACGCCGCTGAGAGTCTCAGAGGAAGAGGAAGACCAAGGGCTAGACTTGGCCGAGCATGGCGAAAGCGCCTACAACGACTAATCCTCGAAGTTTTCTCATATCGAGAGGGTGCGAGATTTGTAAATTTCCAAAAGCGGTTGTTTTTTTAAAAAAACGACTATCTTTTGCCCCGTATGATTCCATTACTCATCTTTGCCGTCACCATGGGTCTTTCGTTTTGGGCTTCTCATCGCGTGAAGAGCGTCTATCGCCGCTATGCAGAGGAGCCCTCCATTTCCGGCATCACGGGAGCGGAAGCCGCGAGACGTGTGATGGCCGATGCAGGGATTCAGGACGTGGAAATTGTGTCTCAGGAGGGCGAGTTAGTGGACCATTACGATCCGACACACAAAAGACTCGTGCTTAGTACGGACAACTACAGAGGGCATTCCATTTCTGCATTGGCGGTTTCCGCACACGAAGCGGGTCACGCGATCCAACACGCCCGAGCCTATGCCCCGCTCAATATGAGAATGGCTGCTGTGGGTGCAACGCAGTTTGCGAGCCAGATCGTGATGTGGCTACCGCTGATCGGCCTTTTTACAGGGTTCATTCGCCCGCACACGGTGCTGTTCATTATGGCCATCGGTTGGGGTGTCATCATGCTTTTTAATCTCATTACACTCCCCGTGGAGTTCGATGCCTCGAATCGCGCCCGAGCGGCACTACGCCATTGCGGCATCCTTTCCACCAGCACCGAAGAGGTGGGCGTCGGTCGCGTTCTGAATGCGGCGGCGCTCACGTATGTCGCTGCCTTCCTGACCTCCTTGGGATATTTTATCTGGCATCTCCTCCCCCTGCTGACAGGTCGGCGCGACGAGGATTGAAAAAGGTTTTTTCTCGAGGGTTTGACCCGCTGCGGCATCCAGTCAATATCTGACGCGTGATCACACAGGTTCGCCTGAGCCAATTTCGTTGCTTCGACTCGCTGGACGTCCATCCCGGACCGCAGCGCACGTATATCGTGGGAAAAAACGCTCAAGGGAAAACTTCGATTCTCGAGGCGATATGCGTTCTGCTTCGACTTCAATCTCCACGCACCTCGACAGTCACCGACCTGATCAAATCCCACACGAATGGATTTGCGATTGAGGGCATTTTCAACGACACGCGCTTGAGTTA
>RFZT01000103.1 GCA_009920585.1 bacterium | reverse complement strand
TGCACGCAAGGCTATCGGCGCGCCCTCGCCAGATAATGTCGCTCGCGAAATCCAGCGATGGTCAGAGCACTTGGCCTAAATCTGCCTGATGAAATTCGACAATTTTTTTGCGTTTCGCAATCGCGGCGATGAGTCCAAGCCTTTCCTTTCTCACCTAGAGGATCTGCGCTTCACCATAGTCAAAATGGCGATCGCCTTGATCGCCGGCATGGTCGGCTGCTTCGTCTTCCGCAATGAAATGGCCGCCATTGTTCAACACCCGCTCATTGCGGTCGATCCGCACAGGGCAGCGAACCTTCAATCTCTTGGAGTGGCTGATTCATTCACCATCTCACTGGAACTCTCCTTCTATGGCGGCTTGGTAATGAGTTTCCCGTTTCTTGTCTACTTCCTAGCCGAGTTTGTTCTTCCTGCTCTCTCGCGTAAGGAAAAGGTCATGCTCTTTCCCGCTGCTTTATTAGGTGCGGGACTCTTTTTGTCAGGCGCGGCATTCAGCTACTTCGTTGTTCTTCCCCAGACACTCGAGTTTTTCTTTAAAGATGCTCAGTCTATGAATTGGCAACCAACTTGGACCGTTCGCGAATATTACTCCTTCACGACCCAGTTTGTGATCTCGTTCGGATTGGCCTTTGAATTGCCGCTGGCCGTTTTGCTTTTGGTGAAGCTGGAAATCGTCGATTACGACCTACTCAAAAGGACCCGCACATTCGCTGTCGTCATTATATTTATTCTGGCAGCTGTCATTACTCCCACCTCAGATATTATGACCCTCCTTCTGATGGGCGGTCCTATGTATTTTTTATATGAAATGTGCATAGGCATCGCGTGGCTCATGCAAGATCGATCTCAGGACAAGTGCCCCGCATTTGCATAATGCGAGCGGTATATTTTGCGAGCATGTCGCACTCGAGGTTCACTAAGTCACCCTGCTTCAAATCTCCCAGATTGGTATGCGTTGCCGTATGCGGAATGATCCATACGGCAAAGGAATCGTCCGTCACCTCAGCGATGGTCAAGCTCACTCCATTGATGGCCACGGAACCCTTGAAGGCAACGTAAGCAGCAAAATCCGGCGGCAACTTGAAATCGATCCGGAGATCGGAACCTTGCTTCAAAAGGGCCGCTACGTGTATGGCGGCGTCTACGTGTCCTTGAACAAAGTGCCCCCCGATTCGGCCATCGGCTAGCAACGATCGCTCGAGATTGACTTTCTTGCCGGCAGCCAAATCCTTCAGGTTCGTGCGCTGGAGAGTTTCTTCCAAAAGATCAAATGCCATAACCCCTTCCCTGATTGAGATCGCCGTAAGGCAACACCCATTCACGGCAATGCTGTCACCGATCATCACTCCACTCGAAATGGTAGGGGCTTGGATCGCCAATCGGGCGGACCCCGCCGAACGCTGCAATTCCTCACAAATCCCAATTTCCTCAACGAGTCCGGTAAACATAGGAACGACTATTCACCGCCGTGCGGCGGAACATCAACCGGAAAGTGAGCTTGGCAAAGCGGGGTGAGTTGATAGCTTCGCCGCATGTTCACAAAGGCACTCGGAGAAGCTCGATGGATATTTGCCATATTGATAGCCGGATGGATGATCTCGATCCCCTTTCTGCCCGTGCTGGGCGTCCTCTTTGCGGGGCTTATTTTATTCACTTTCTACTTTTTCCGTGACCCCGAGCGAGTGCCGCCAGAGGGGGAAAATATCGCCGTTTCTCCGGCCGATGGGGTCGTCACGACGATTGATGAAATCGATGAGGACGAGTTCTTTAATAAACGCGTCCGACGCATTGGCATCTTTCTTTCCGTGCTCGATGTCCACGTGAATCGCGCTCCGCTCGCCGGCGAAGTAACCCACTCGATACCCAAGCCGGGTGGATTTTTTGACGCAAGGGATCCCCGTTGTTCCATCTTGAACCAAAGCCGCTCCTGGGTGTTTTCTGGCCCAGTAGCCATGGTGATGGTCAAACAAATCACCGGCGCCATCGCCCGCCGCATCTGTCCATGGGCTGTCGTAGGTGACAAACTCCAGCGCGGGGAACGCTTTGGCATGATTCGATTCGGATCTCGCACCGAGATGTATTTTTCCCTCGATGCCGAAGTATTGGTGAAAATCGGCGACCGTGTAGCTGGGGGAGCGACCCCCGTGGTGAAGTTTCCTCTCAACCCATGACACCCTCCAACGAGCCCAAAATCTACCTCCTGCCGAATCTCATGACGGCGGGCAATCTGTTCTGCGGCTTTGCAGCCACCTTGCGAATCATCGACGCGGCCATACTGATCGCAAAAGGCCAACCAGCCGGCACACTTTACCACGAATCGATCGCCTTCATTCTGGGGGCATGCGTATTTGACCTTTTGGATGGTCGCCTTGCTCGTTTGGGCGGGCACGAGAGCCCGTTTGGGAGAGAGTTTGACTCACTGGCCGATATCATCTCCTTCGGCATAGCCCCCGCCCTGCTCGTTTATCAAATCGTCTTGCGGGATTTTTTGAGAACCGGCTGGCTGATCGCTTTTTTCTTTCTTCTCTGCGGCGGATTGCGCCTCGCGCGCTTCAACTGCGTGGCGGCTAGTGGTGGGGATAAGCCAGAGAAGGACTTTTGTGGTTTCCCCATCCCAGCCGCTGCGGGACTGATCGCCTCACTAACCCTTTTTATGCTCTGGCTTCAAGAAGATGCTAGAACGATAGGGCCCTGGAAATTCAGCCTTCCTGTCCTTCTTATTTTTCTGTCCTTCATGATGTTCAGCAAGGTCAAATACCCCAGCTTCAAGAGTGTGGATTGGCGTACCCAGCGGTCGATCTCTGCCTTTCTGATCTTGATTCTCGTTCTCGCGTTCACCGCAATGAACTATCAGTGGATGCCTGCGGTTCTCTTCGTTGCCTTTTTACTATACGGGTTTGTCCGCCCATTCATTTCCAAGGCTATTCGCAAAGAAATCGAAGAGGACTCCGGGGAAGATTCGGAATCTGAAGATATCGTCCATTAGACCGCAGACTGAAAATCGCGGCGACTTCAGTCGCGGGTTCCGCTTCGCTGAACCAACTCAAATTCCTGCCTCAACTTGGCGATGTGATTCGCGGGCAGGTATCCTCGCCACTGACTCCCTGGATAAATGACGCTGCCGCGTCCAACAAGCGATCCTGGGCTCAGAACGCTATTACAGCCGATCTCAGCGTGATCGCCAACCAAGGCGCCAAATTTGCGTAGCCCCGTAGAAACAGGTCCTTCCGGTGTTGGAATCGTGACCACCCCGCGATCCAGGCGAACATTGGAAAGAATGACACCCGCTCCCAAATGCGCTCCATGCCCCAAAATGGAATCACCCACATAATTGAAATGCGGGATCTGGGCATTGTCAAAAATCAGGCAGTTTTTGAATTCCGAGGAATTTCCAGCTACAACGCCATCACCCATGATGACATTTTCCCTAATGTAGCAACCATTGCGAATCTCGCAGTTCTCACCGATCCAAGCTGGCCCCTTAATCATGGCTCCCTGCTCGATGACGGTATTCTTTCCAACGAATACGGCCCCACTGACGAAGGGTTTGCCGATCAAACGACCGTGGAGACCTGGCTTAAGGCGAAACTGGAGATAGCTGGCAATCTTCGAGAGCACATCCCAAGGATGCTCGATATTTTCAAATAAATTTCGGTGCTCGCAGTGACTGAGGTCAAAAAATTCTTCAACGGAAAACATAATATTAATGGTGCATTGCTACGGGCGCAGCGGGGGAAAGTTTTTGGCCCTCCTTGGTATCCTTGACAATCCAGCCCAACGCGAGGATTTCGTCGCGAAGCGTATCACTAAGCTTCCACTCCTTTGCGGCGCGGGCTTCCGCACGGCGCTCTAAAATCTGGTGGACTTCTTCTGAGACTGGTTCCACATCGGGACCAAAGACCAGGACGGAGTTAACCCCTTCGAGCCATCGCAGAAGATAGGCAGCCTCATTGGGCGTAAGATTGGCCGCATCCATACGGCGATTCGTATCGCGAATCATTTCAAAAACCGCCCCCAACGCGGCGGAGATATTGAGATCATCATCGAGAGCCAAATCAAAAGCCTCTGCGCCCTCAACCGCCACTTCGCCAGAAGCGCCAACAGCCAATGAGCGCAAGCGCATCATCCATTCATCGAGACGCTGCAAGGCACTGCGAGCGGCGGACAGGCCGTCAAAGGTAAAATTGAGCGGCTCTCGGTATTTCACGGAGATCAACGCATAACGGACCTCTCGCCCAGTCCAGCCTTTCTCTGTGAGGTCACGAAGGGTGAAGAAATTCCCTGCGCTTTTGGCCATTTTGGAGCCCTCGACTTGCAGGTGCTTGCAATGCATCCAGAGGCGAACAAATGGTCGTCCCGTGACGCATTCCGTCTGAGCGATCTCGGCCTCATGGTGTGGAAAGATATTGTCCTCGCCGCCACAGTGGATATCGAGTTCTTCGCCGAGTATTCCTGTCGCCATCGCGCTGCATTCGATATGCCAACCAGGCCGTCCCCTCCCCCATGGGCTATCCCAACCGACGTCGCCATCCGCCTCATCCCAAGATTTCCACAGAGCAAAATCTCCGACGTTTTCCTTCTCGTATTCGTCACTACGCACGCGAACACCATCGCGAAGCTCATCCAAGTTGAAGTGCGCTAGTTTTCCGTAATCAGCAAACGATCGAATGCGAAAATAAACCGATCCGTCATCGGCTCGGTAAGCGTGGCCTTTTTCCATCAACGTCCCGATCATCGAGATCATTCTTTCGATGTGATTCGCCGCCGTCGCTTCGGGGAAGTGATCCGCCCGCTTGATCCGCAGGGTGTCCAAATCCTCAAAAAATGCGTTTTTGAATGGCTGAGTGAATTCCGCAAGAGGAACTCCCGCCGCACGGCAACCTCGAATCGTCTTGTCATCGACATCGGTCAGATTCATCACGCGCGTGACCTTCAGTCCTCGATACTCCAAGTGTCTCTGAAGAAGATCCTCAAATATATAAGCCCTAAAATTTCCGATGTGGGCATAATTGTAAACGGTCGGCCCGCACGTGTAGAGCCTCGCATGTCCAGGCTCGCGCGGGATGAACTCCTCAATTTGTCGTGAAAGCGTATTAAAAAAACGGATCGCCATGAATGCGAATATTAAAGTGATCGGAGATGCTAAAATCAACTCCGGTGAAGAACGAAGGGAATAAAACTCCACCCCTCAGGCTTGCTATAGCGGAGGAGAAAAAGGGGGTTATTTTTCCTCTGTTGCCGAACTCGATGGAGGAGTGCCGCCCTCTTTCTGGGCAATCGCTGACCGTGCTGCTGAAGCGGCCAATCTCAGCTTTCCGAGATTCTGCTTGGTCAGTGAGGTCTGAGGATTGCTGATCGCTTCTAAGTTCTGAGCTTTGATTTCTTCGTAGATTTCCCCGCGATAAATGGGAATCGACTTGGGAGCATCAATGCCAATTCGAACGACATCCCCATCAACCCGCTTGACAATCAATACAACGTTGTCACCAATTTGGATCGTTTCGCCAATTTTTCTGGATAGAGTAAGCATCGGATCTCTTTCTTACTTACTCGGTTTCGTCAATGAGCACGTGGGAGGTGGAATACTTGAGATAATTCACCAAGATAACCTGCTTTCCTACGCGCGTTTGACGGTTGATTATAACAGGAGCCGCCAAGTTGAGGGTCACTTTTTGCGGCTCAAAAGATTTAATGGTGGCTACGTTTAATATCAGAGGCGTTGAATCACTCCCCTTCAAACCCAAAATCTCGGAGTCTTCATCGCTGATATCAAGAACGTAGTCTTGCACCAAGCCAACTGGCTCTATGGCTGGGATTTGAACCGTATCCCCATCAATACAGCGAAGGATAACAAATGGTAACGACTCAGGATCGACTATAAGTTCAAATTTTTTAAAATCAGGAAGACCGATTAGGCCGGTCGGCATGAAAAACTTATTATTAGTCAGGTCAGGGATAAATTCCTCACGACCCGCGATTTCAGCTTCAAGCAGCATGATAGATTATTTATCCCAAAACTAGCGCAAATAGTCCAGCAAGGAATTATTCTGGATTTTTGCCCCACTCTGGATCGCCGCTTGATATGCCATTTGTGAACGGTTCAAACGCACCGTTGCCTCTGCAAAATCCACATCTGCATCGGTCGAAATCAGCTTCTCCGAGGACTCGTAGCGAAGCTCGAGGTCCTTCTGCACAGTCTCCAAACGGTATTGGATCGTGCCCGCGCGGGAGAGCGCAGAAAGGATGGTGTCTTCTATTGTATGGAGTGAACTGGCAGTAGAATTTGAGCGAAGACTCATGACGCTCTGAGCTTTTGTAGATGAAGGCGTCGCCTGCATCGCGTCTCTTAAAGCAATAAGCGATGTTAAAGTTGCAGCGATCGCCCTATTTTCATCAGCACTGGAACCCACAATAATCGAAGCGGACTCACCCTCTCCGATATGAATTTTAGATTCGGAGCTACTTCCATTATATGTAACCGAAGTAATTTTACCTGCTGTTCGTGCTTCAACAAAGGGCAACGTCGAATTTGAGTCACCAGAGAAGAGGTAATTGCCACGCAGCTTGGTATTCGCGACGTTAATCCCTTGCTGTATGAGTTGATCAATTTCTGCAGCCTTTGCCTTAAACTCTTGCTCAGATGTGACTCCGTTGACACCAGCAGCGAGTTCTGAACTGCGAACGACCAAATCTTTTATCTGATCAAGAGAAGAAAAAGTAACTTTGCTGACCTCGAGGCCATCGGTGGCATTCCGATAAAATTGCTGATTCTGCTTTTTTTCCGTGCGCAAATTCAAGATGCGCTGCATTGCCGGCGCATCGTCACTAGGCGCCGAGATCCTCTGTCCTGTGCTCAGCTGCGTGAGAGCTTTATTTTGCTCGCCACCAAGAGATTGAAGGCGACCAAGAAGCGTGTCAGGAAAGGTATTGAATGTGACTCTCATAGATTAGCAAAGGTTAGAATGATCCCAAACGATTGACCACTTGGTCGAGCAAATTATCCACAACGTTGATGAATCTTGAAGTCGCCTGAAAACTGCGTTGAAATTTCATCAAGTCCGTCAACTCCTCATCTTGAGAAACGCCGCTGAATTGATCTCGATTCGACACAGCCATCTCTTGGCTCAGATTCTGATCTTCTAGGCGGATGTTTGTCGTATTTAATTTCTGGGCTAACTCGGTGACGGTTGTATTGAAATTCGCCGAGAAAGATCCTTTAAAATTTGCGTCGTTGTAAACTTTGGTTCCCAATACTGCAACGGCAAGTGCTTTAGTATTTCCTCCAGAATTTCCAGCTGAAAGAGTCGTGCTTGTCACCCCCGACTTCAACTGCAAATTCAAAAGTCCAGTAGATGTTGTCGTAAAATCAAAAAAGTCGGTACCATAAGCAGTATTGACCTCTCCTTTCAATTTTTCCGCAAGGTCCTTGATTTGATTACGTGTCGTCTGAACGCTCCCAGTCGATGCGGCAAGTTGAGCAGCTAACTTTCCACCGCTTGTAAAATCAGCCGACTCTAATTTGATTTTTTGAGCAGTAGCATCGTAACTGAATGGCCCCGTCAACTGGCCTGTCGCCGCGTTTATGGTTTGACCCGTGACCACCTTACCCTCAATAAGCGTTTTACCTCCTGATTCCACTGTAATCTGACCCAAGTCACCAGGCTTAAATGACGCATCAATATATTTCGACAACTCCTCAAGCTTAGCTTGGCGCTGATCGCGAAGGTCAACAGCGGAGTAAGGTTTCACTAATTCCGCTTTGGCTATGTATTCGTTAGTCTTAGCTATTTCGGCAAGGATGCCATTCACAATACCAACATCAGTGGTCAGTTGGCTGTCCGTATCAGTCTGCACTTGCTTCAGATTTTTATCCGTAGCGTTGATTTTCTCCGCAAGGATTTGAGCTTTGGCGATAAGAAGCTGCTTTTCACCAACATCATTTGGCTTAACAGAAAAGCTTTCCCAAGCGTTAAAGAAATCCGTAAGAGCATCACTAATCCCTCCACCATTTGCTCCGCCAGCATTTTGAATTGAAGTAGAGTCTTTCGT
>RFZT01000102.1 GCA_009920585.1 bacterium | reverse complement strand
GCTCCGGCAGGAGGAGTCTCTTGTGTGCGTGCCGAGTGGCGGCGAGCGACTTCGATTCCCTTCGCTGCAAAGTCGATCACATGTCCCTGATGCAAAAGCCAAAAAAGTTCCTTGAGCAAAGCGGCCTCGCGTGCGGCGTCATCGCCATTTGGAGCCAACTGGGGCAATGCCAAGAGTGACTTCCACTGCTCCGCGCGAGCAGGCTGCGGGGATCTCTCCAAATAGTCCAAAATCGCAGCCAAGGTCTCAGAAACAGGAGTCGCCTGGCGATCGAGCGGTCGGGGACGGGCCACCGAAATGTAGGTCACGTTTTCGTGAGCTTTGAAAATTTGTAGTCCGCGCGAGGAAAGTTCCTGACCAATCACGTGCGCGATGGGTAGCGGGAAGCGAATGAGATTATCCAACTCACGGCGAACAAAAACAAATACCGGTTGGGCAGAATCATTCACCGCCGCAGAGCCAGGGATCGTGCAGGAATCACCCGCCGACTGAACAGCCGTGGTTGCATGGTTTTTCAGGAAGTGGGCTTCGACTTCATCAAGATTCTGAAGAGTGATGGGTTCAGCTCCCTCGGGTGTTTCGATGGGGTGATACACGCTCTGCGTGCACTGCTCGTCTTTCCACTTCTGAATAACCGCCTCTTCGCGCACCATGCGAACGCGCGAGGCGTAAGCCTCGAATGGCATGTTGGCAAAGCGCTCACTGTGGATTTTGCGAAGTTTGGATTGGTAGTCGTGGTGGTTGGGTGGCCCGATAAGCACATCGCTCATCCCACACTGAGCAATGTAAGGGAAGGCCCCCTTCGGTGGCTCCACTGTGACAGTCTCCGTCGTGTAGAAGACCGAGATCTGGCTAGCCAATGTGTGAGCTAAAGCATCCCTCTCGCTGAACCAGAGAGTGCCATCGGCCACGCAACGGAAAAGAGCTGGACCCGACTTGCGAGTGAACTCCACGAGATAGCGAGGGGACTTTTCCAGAACCAGTCGGGCAAGTTCAAAAAGACCATACGCCTTCGCTGTGGATTTGATTTGTTTGGTAAGGCCCTCAATACCGCGTGGCTCGGGAATAAATTTAACCTCCCAGCCTTCGAGAAAAGTTTCGCGGGGTTGGGAGCTGCTTTCTCGACGTGGATCGTCACGGCGCTCGGAGCGTGGATCTGGACGCGATCCCGACGGACGACCTTCAGGTCGACGTGACTTTGGTGAGGCTCCGGCATTGCGATCCCCCTCACGAGGTCGCTGCGGACTGGATGGCTTGCGCGGCCTTGTGTCTCGACGTCCATCACGACTATCCGAGAAGCGTGATCCCCTGTCATTGGATTCGAATGATCTATCGGAATCCGCAAATCGTGCCAGTTTTTCAATCGAAGAGGTTTCCTTCACCCAAGCGGGCTGAAAGCTTTTAGCGAGATCCATCTCCAGACCGGAAAGGTCGGTTGGTGCGTCCGGTTCTTGGTTCATAAAGTCTTAAATACCTGCGCATCCTTGCTCCAGCCCGATTCAGACAGCAAGAGAATTATTGCAACCAAAGTGTTTGGATTTCACAAAGCCCAAGCGGGGCCGATCGTTCGCGAAGGCCCGCTTGCAACTATTTCGCCTTTTTGGACGAGGGCTCGGGCTTGTCAAATCGCAGGTTCGATTCGATTTTATTTATCAGTTTTGGCGTCACTCCCTTGATCCGCAGAAGATCGTCCGCGCCTACGAACACTCGATCCGCGCGGGCCGCGATGATGCGCTCGGCGAGACTCTTGCCAATGCCAGGCAAGGCTTCGATTTCTTCTTGTGTAGCGGTATTCAGATTGATGCCTCCTGCAGGAATGGCGGGCTTGAGAAACGACGCGAGTTCCGCATTTTCAGCCCGCTCGACGGCACGATCGCTGGTGAGACGTTTCCAGTCCGTGCTCGCCCAGATCCCCTTGCGAGCAACGGCAGCAGTGAGTTCGATATCCCGGAGTTTGTTACGGTATTCCTCCCCATCGCTTCCATCAGGCAGACGCCTCACAAGCCCGACGGCTCGTGCTAAGCCCTCTTCCACAAGAACGGCGGCGTGATCCCTCCCTTCGGCGGTAGTAATAAAACCGTAAAATCTTTCCGAAGCCGAACCGCCACGTGCGTCAGAGAAAGCCGTGTGCAGAGTGAATGGCTTGCCGAGAAGTTCCCGAGTACGTTTAGCCGCAAGATCACCAAAAGATTTCGCCTTGGCCATCGAGGCGTTGGCATCATCGCCACCAATCCCAAAGTAACGCCGCTGGGCTCGAAGTCGTCGCGCATCGGTTTCATCATTCACATGCCACTCGATGCAATCCGCCCCATAAAGACGGACTGTCACCGTGCGTCCATCGGGAAGATGAACAGGAAAGCTGTCCCCGTCGGCCCAAGGCGCTTGAACCAGAGTGCAACCCGAGATGGATTGCAGTGGTTGCTCGGCCGCTAGAGAAGCAATCGTAAGGAAAAACACAAAAACAAACCGGAGCATTAATACGCCGTCATTGAGTCTCGTTCGATATTTCACAACGTCAGAGAAACTTTTTTCTACAATCGCTGCAAGGCGGGGAGAGAATATCGCTCAATGAGCGCCTTTTGATTCGCTTCGATGGAAGCCGCATCGAGAAAGATTGTTTTGGGATCCTCTTCAAACTCGATTTTTTGAAATCCCTTCAAGGGTTTTTTTAAAGCCTCGGCAAGCTCGGAGAGGCTTTGCACACGCTTGCCATTGACCTCAGTGACTACCAGATTTTGAAGGTCCTCATATCCTAGCGTCTCAGGCGTGGGCAGGACCTGTGCGAGGATCACGATCTTGCCACGGCCCTCGGGAAGCTCATTTTGAAACGCGTCATAGTAAACAAGCCTCTTCGGAGCGGCATTCACCCAGTCGTTCCCCCACTCTTGCAAATACGGCCGCGAAAGCTCAAGAAACACGAGCCCGCCAAGCACGATGTAATCAGGAGGTTGGTCGGCTAGTTGAACATCGCTCACCACATGCGAGCGATCAGGTGCCCGCATGACTGCAGGGATTTCAATCAGTTTCCCATTGCGGAATATGGTGAAAGTCACCTCGGAGCCCAGCTTGGCAACAGTGTTTGTGAGATGGCTGAACAAGACCCGCCCGAAGTTAGGGTCATCATAGTTTCCATCCTGATCGATCGCATGCCCATCCAAAGCAAGAAGCACATCCCCCCTTTTTATTCCTGCTTCGGCAGCGGATCCATGAGGCGAAACCTCATTCACATAGATTCCGCCGGGCTCCGTGAGGCCGATAAATCTCCGAAATTGAGGGTCACGCAGTGCGGAAAATGAAAGCCCCATTCGAGGAAAACGAGCTTGGGCGGGGGAATCGAGAAAGTGCCGGATGACGGGAGTGGAAATAAGGTCTGCGGATTGACTGCGAGCATCGAAGCGCATCAACAGACCGACGAGACGCCCATCGGAAACGGCGGGAAGAGTGAAGCTGCTATCACGCTGCTGAAGTGGCACCCGAAACTTGTACTGAAGGAGTCCCAGGTTTTCTAATGGGTAAGCACCGACACTGATCGATGTGATCTGCCCGATGGTCTGCGCAATCTCGCCATTCGGTTCCAATTGAAGCACGGCAGCCTCATTTCCGACACGCAGGCTTTTCTCCAAAGTGAGAGGCTTCATCCCCTCTAGGAACCCCGGATCGGAGGGACGCAGGAGAGCCAGATTGCAATCGTAGTCCACCCGCTCCACGGTCGCGGAGGATTTCTCAGCCGTGGTGGCTTTTTCGAGTTCAACGAAGTTCGAATTCATCACCAACTCCGCCGTGACCAGCACGCAACCGCCCTGCACGAGAACGCCCACTCCTCGGCGGCTTACGGGGGACTTTTTCAGCCAGGGCTGAAAAAAATCGTAGGCCTGATTGGTGGAATTTACCCTCAGGATCGAGTTTTCCGCCACCATCCGACTTCCTTGACTTCCGGTGTTTTGAGGCTCATCGAGCGGCGATGGCGAAGGCTCTGCGGCCGCATAGGGATGATTAATGAGCTGCTTTGGCGCAGCAAAAGTCAAAAGAGGAGCGAGCGAAAGCAGTGTAACAATTTGGCGAATCATTTTTTAAGATAGTGTTCGGACGTCACTCCATAGCGCTGCAGAATTCGAGAACGAGCTTCCTCGACGGCCTTGCGCTCTAAAACAAGAGGCCGCCCAACTCCTAGCATTTTAATCACATAGTAATCCGAGGCTTTCTCAAAGGCAGAAGCGACATCGCTGATGCGATGGATTTTTTGCCCATTGATTTCATCAACCACAGAAAAAAGAAAATCCTTTGCGTAGGCATTCACCGAATCAGGCAGGATGTTGCTCAATACAACCAACTGGGGCCGGTCGCGATAGATCCCATCCTCCACAAAAAAATCAAAAAGGTAGTCGAGCCGAAGATTCCCTGGCTTGTAGGCATCCATGAAGTTTTTATCCACCGGCTGAAAAACAAGGCCACCAAAGACAACAAACTGAGGCTTTTCATCGTAGGCTTTGGACTGCAGCGCAAAGGGCCAAGCATCACCAAGCGGGATCTTGACTTGCCGCGATGCGCCTACGCGTAGGATATCCAGCATGGCCGAGTCGCCCCTGAACTTCCGCTCGACCACTTCCGTGAGCGGAACGGATCCCCCATCTAGGTCGATCGTTCCATCACTTGCAATGCGAAGACCCTCGATGCGCAGCAATACATCGCCGGGATGGATGATGCCGTCGGATGGACCGCCTCCATACACGGTGTCAACCATCACGCCAGCATCGTCGGCAGGCAACCCGAGCGCCTTCCTTGCTGCTGGATTGGAGAGATTGTGATACGTGAGCGCGAGATCAACATACCGATCATACTTTCCATCCTCAACGTCCTTGAGAAACCGCCTGACAACAGGAGTGGGGATCATGTAGCCGACGTTCTGCGCCACATCACCACTGTAGCCCTGAAAGGCCACGCCAACGACCTTTCCCTTTTGCATCACTGGCCCCCCGCTATTTCCAGGATTGATAGCGGCATCGATCTGAATCGTCAGATGTGAATCCATTCCCGAGTGCGAGTAGGTCTGGAAATCAATTCGGGAAACAATGCCGCGCGTGACCGACAAGCGCTTCCCTCCAATCGGGTATCCATAAACAGAAACCCCTGATTCGATGGCCGGGATATCGCCCAACTCAAGGGCTGTCGTCCCATTAAAAAATTCCGCATTATCCACCGCGAGCATCGCTAGATCGCAATCGTGGGCGACATACATGACCTTCGCCGAATAGGGCTTCGGATCCCCTTCCTTGCTGACCGTAAGAAAGCGGGCGTTACTCACCACATGGGCGTTCGTGAGGATCCGGTCGCCTTGGACAATAAAACCCGCCCCCACGCCGGAAGAAACCTCGCCGGGACTCCAAGGGGCTTTGTAATTGGGCTCTTGGGATGTCGCCTCGATTCGCACAAGGCTTTCAGCGATTTCGGCCGCATCAAGACCCGCCGCCAGGAAAACACAGATTATAAAAAGTGACACCCTTAACATTCCCGAGAGGTTAGCAGAGACCCGATCAAGTGCAATGCGAGCTTGCCAACAAATCCAGCCTCGCCTTTTTTCGATGGAGCCTGATAGTTTCGCTTTGTGACTGACATGCAGCCAGTGCGCGTGCGCGCTAAATTTTTCTTCGAGGGTAACAAAAAGTTTTTCATCAAGGGAGTCACCTACGGCCCCTTCGCTCCCGATGGGAACGGCGAGTATTTCGGAAGTCCCGAAGGCGCTGCACGCGACTTGGATTTGATGGTCGAGGCTGGTGTGAACCTAGTCCGCATCTACTATGTGCCACCGCGTTGGTTTTTGGATCTCTGCGAAAAACGGCACATCCGCGCGCTCATCTCGATTCCATGGGCCGAGCATCTCGAGTTTTTAAAAGACGCTAAAATTCGCAATGCGGCGAAAGAGGCGGTCCGAGAAGGTGTTTCCAAAAATGCAGGCCACCCAGCAGTTTTCGGTTATCTCGTCGGAAATGAGATTCCGAGCACGATGGTTCGTTGGCTCGGTGCCCGACAGGTCACCGAGTTTGTCGAGCAACTCATCGCCATCGGTCGCGCCGCCGATCCCCGCGCCTTATTCTCCTACGCCAGCTACCCTCCGACGGAATACCTCCTTCCTCAGAACAGCGACTTTGTGACGTTCAATGTCTATCTGCACCGCCAGGATGATTTTGAGCGCTACCTCGCCCGACTGCAAAACCTCGCCGAAGACAAACCACTCATCCTCGGAGAGTTTGGCATGGACACGATTCGCCACGCGGAAAGCGAGCAGGCGGAAATGCTGCGCTGGCACATCGAGAGCGTCGTCCGAGGCGGCCTCGCCGGCACGATCGTCTATGCTTGGACGGACGAATGGTTCCGGGGCGGTCAGGAGATTTTAGACTGGTCCTTCGGATTAGTCCGCCGCGACCGATCCCAAAAACCCGCTTTCGAAACCGTGAAGAGTCTCTTTTACGGAGAGGGTTCGATGACTTCCCGTGTCAAGTTGCGCGACTACCCGAAGGCTTCCGTTGTCGTCTGTTCCTACAATGGGGCCAAGACACTCGACCGTTGCCTGACCTCGCTCAAGGAAATCAACTATCCGAACTACGAAGTCATCCTCGTGGACGACGGCTCCACTGATGACACACAGGAAATCGCCGCACGGCATTCGTGGGTCAAAAATATCCGCCAAGAGAATAAAGGCCTGAGCTTCGCTCGAAACGTCGGCGCCCATGCGTCCGGCGGCGATGTGATTGTTTATACAGACAGCGACTGCATGGCTGATCCCGACTGGCTCTACTACCTCATGGGCACGCTTCTCAGCGGGGACTACGCGGGCGTCGGTGGACCCAACATTTCACCACCTGCGGAGAACTGGGTTCAGGCTTGTGTATCCGCGGCTCCTGGAGGTCCAAACCACGTTCTTCTCACCGATGTCGTCGCCGAGCATATCCCGGGCTGCAACATGGCTTTTCACCGCTGGGCTTTTGATCAAGTCGGCGGCTTTGACCCCGAATACCGCAAAGCCGGGGACGACGTGGACTTCTGCTGGCGCCTTCAACAGAGCGGTGGCGTGATTGCTTTCAGTCCCGCAGCCATTGTCTGGCACTACAGGCGCTTCACTTTGCAAGCTTTCCGAAAACAACAGCAAGGCTACGGTGAAGCCGAGTCGATGTTGCGGTTTCAGCACTTAGTTTTCTTCGGCCCTACCGGCACGGCGAAGTGGAAAGGCCAGATCTACGGCGCGCCGCGCTTCACTTGGCTGGTCAACAAGCCGATCATTTACCATGGCGTCTTCGGCGAGGGGCTTTTTCAATCCATCTACCCCACCCCGCAATCCGAAATCGCAGCCTACCTAAGCAGCATCGAGTGGCTGGCCCTCACCCTCTTTGTGCTGGGCATCTCGGTCCCCCTCCCCTTCCTGCGCATCATCCCCTACATCATGTTTGGCGGCACGTTGCTCGTGGCGCTTTCCTACATGATCCATGCGCGCTTGGAAGCCAAGCACGACACGATCCCCGCGCGATTGCTCGTGGCCTTCCTTGCCCTCGCCCAGCCCCTCGTTCGCGGATGGGCCCGCTATTTTACCTGGCTCAGATTCAAGCGCACCCCGCCGGCCGTTATCGCCAGCGTGGAAAAGGATTTCAAACCCGCGAGAGGCAGCATCACGAATCTCCGCTTCTGGAGTGAGGACGGACATGGTCGCGAACGCCTCCTGCAAGAAAGTATTCAGGCTCTGGAAAGCGAAGGCTGGAACTACTCACTTGATACCGGTTGGAAAAATTGGGACGTCCAGATCTACGGTAGTTTCTGGTGGGGCATCCAAATGCGCTCGGTCACGGAATACCATGGTGGCCCCAAATGCCTCACCCGAGTTCACCTGCGCACTCGCATGGTGGCGACCACATTCCTTTTGAGTTTCATCCTCTTGGGAATCCTTTCCTACCAGCAATTCTTCATCCCCGAGGCCTCTGTATGGCCGTGGGTTCCTTACGTGCTTTTTGAGCTGTTCCTCTTCTTTAGAGCACGCCGACTCAAGCGTCGTGTCGCCGAGCTCGTAGGAGCTGCCGCTGCCCGCTGC
>RFZT01000101.1 GCA_009920585.1 bacterium | reverse complement strand
AGGCGCCATCAAATCTCAGGATTTCGAGAAGGCCGCCGCGCTCCGCGATTCCGAGAAGCAAGCGAAGGACAAGCTCGATAGTGTTCTCGCGACTTGGCGCACCAATAAAGAAGAGAAGGAAGTCATCGTCACTGCCGATGAGATCATGCAGGTCCTATCCAAGTGGACCGGTGTGCCTCTCTCCCGCATCGAGCAACAAGAGACAGCAAAGCTCCTCGCCATGGAGAGCGAGCTCGAGACCAAGGTCATCGGACAAAACGAAGCCGTTGTAGCGATCAGCAAGGCCCTTCGCCGCTCCCGCGCTGATCTGAAAGACCCCAAGCGCCCGATTGGTTCGTTCATTTTCCTTGGACCGACAGGTGTCGGAAAAACCTTCCTCGCCCGCACGCTCGCGGAATTCATGTTCGGCACGGCTGATTCTCTCATCCAGATCGACATGAGTGAATACATGGAGAAATTCACGGCCTCCCGCCTCATTGGATCACCTCCCGGCTACATCGGCTACGAAGAGGGTGGTCAGTTGAGCGAAGCCGTTCGCCGCAAACCTTACTCGGTTGTGCTTTTTGATGAGATCGAAAAGGCCCACCCTGACGTCATGCACCTTCTCCTTCAGATCTTGGAGGAAGGAAAAATCACCGATTCCCTCGGTCGCAAAATCGATTTCCGCAATACGATCATCATCATGACTTCGAATGTCGGAGCCGAATTGATCAAGAAGCAAACGTCGCTCGGTTTCGGGGCGCCCGCCCATTCCGAAAACTACGATGTTATGCGCGAGAAAATCCTCGAGGAATCCAAGCGCGTCTTCAAACCCGAGTTCCTGAACCGCCTCGACGACCTCATTGTCTTCCATACCCTCAAAAAGGACGATCTCGTTAAAATCGTGGATCTGGAAATGAAGAAAGTGATCGAGCGCGTTAAGCTCAAGGACATCCATCTCACGCTGGATGCCACGGCGATGGAGTTTCTTATCACCAAGGGATACGACCCAACGTATGGGGCACGTCCGATGCGCCGTGCGGTCGAGCGTTACATCGAAGACCCCATGGCCGAAGAAGTTCTGCGTGGTCACATCAAGCCGGGTGATACTGTTGCTGTCCAAAAGGATGGCGAGAAACTGGGTTTTGTCATCACCCATTCCAAACAAGAGGAAACTCCCACCGAGAAAACGGCTGGATAGTCGAGCAAATACGAATTGCATCTCCAAGCGTGGACAACGTGTCCACGCTTGAGATTTTTCACATTCTGGCATAAATGAATAGGATTATGGTCAAAAAATCTCCCCTACGAAGCACCTGTCTGGCCTTATTTTTGCTATCTGCGATACCTCTCTGTGCCTTCGCGGGCGCGGCGGGTTCTGTCCTTTTGGCACTCCAAACAATCCAGTCCCAACCTTACGCGAAGGATGCCCGTATTGTAGAAATCAAAGGCGAAAGGGGGGATCCATTCCCAAGCGAGTGGTCTGTTTTGCTCGCCGATGCGACCGCGCGTGGCGGTGTGCGTGAAGTTGGTATTGCCAACGGAATCATCACGTCCGAGCGGACCCCGTTGCGTGGTTTCACGGAGGTTGCCAATTTGCCCGCCATCGAAAGAGCCCAATTGGGGGTGGATGGGGACTCTATTTTTCAGGCCGCCCAAGCGGAAGCGACTGCGGGTCGTGTCGGATTCCATTGGCTTGATTACACATTGCAGGTTCCACCGAACTCCACGGGGCCCATCTGGACGGTCAAGCTTTATGACAATATGGGGACGACTGTGGGGACTATGGGGATTTCCGCCGAAACCGGGGTTGTCGCAGTGCCCCTGAAGTTGGCCGAAGGTGTCAAAAGTGAGGCTGACACAAAGAAGGTGGGGGGACTTGTGGGTAAAGTCTCTGACATTGCCACTGGAACCGCCGAGAAAACTCAAGATACCACGCTGCGTATTATTGGTAATGTTCAGGAGTTTTTGATCGGTGAAAGAACGATCGGGCCTGGAGCAGATAAGTAGGATTTTGTTGAGTTAGGGCTGGTTTATTTCTTCCTGCCTCGGTAGACGTATCGGTCATGAATCTACGTTCAAATGCCAGACTTCTTCTTGGTGTGGCGATCCTCTTTACGTCCTGCAAAAAACCCACCCCGACGGAAGTTCCGCCTGTGTCGGTGACGGTGACGTCAGTGCTCGCGCAAGACGTGACGGCGACCAATGAGTGGGTCGGCCTGATGGATGGATACAAGAATTCGAATATCCAAGCCCAGGTCACGGGATATTTACTCACGCAGAACTACAAGGAAGGCTCGAGGGTGAAGCAAGGCGAGGTTCTTTTTACCATCGATCCGCGTCCTTTTGAAGCCGCTCTAGCCCAATCGCAGGCGACCTATGCCAGCGCGGTGGCTAGGGCCCAGTTGCAACAAATCACCCTCCAACGCCAGACGCAACTCTTCCAGACGAAGGTCATCAGCGAGCAAGAATATCAGACCTCCTATCAGGATACCCAAGCCTCGCTTGCGAATGTCGCAGCCTGTCAGGCAGCGGTGCAATCCGCCCAAGTCAATCTCGGCTACTGCACGATCTTAGCTCCATTTGATGGGGTGGTCGGTATCGCTAATGCCCAGATCGGCGACCTCGTTGGGCCAGGCGGTCGCACTAGTCTGCTCACCCAAGCTTCGCAGCTCGACCCCATGAAGTTGAATTTCTTCATCACCGAGGCGGAGTATTTGAATGCGGCACCTCTCCTGCAAAAGCTGCAGAATACTTTGACAAACGACAATGCCGCTAAGCTCAAACTCAAGTTGGCTAATGGGCAGGATTACCCGGAGCTTGGCAAATTCGAATTCTACAACCGCGAGGTGAATGCGTCCACCGGAACCATTCAAATCACAGCCTTGTTTGCGAATCCCAACGGAACCCTTCGTCCAGGACTGTTCGCGCTCGTGACCGCTCCAGTGGCAGAAATCAAGAATGCTCTCCTCATTCCACAGAAGTCCAAAGTCGAGATGCAGGGCAACTTCTACGTTGGCTTGCTTCAGCCCGACAATACAGTGAAGGCCGTGCCTGTGAAACTCGGCCCGACTCAAGGCCAGATGCAGGTGGTCTTTGGTCCACTCAAGGAGGGCGATCAAGTCGTAGTCGATGGAATTGAAAAAGCCCGTCCGGGAGTGAAGGTGGTAGCGAAACCCTATGTGGAGCCTACGCCCGCAGTCTCGAATGCGAAGTCACAGTCGGTCGCTCCGACTACTGAGGCTACACCCGCCCCCACCGCCAAGCCTGCAGCGCCAGAAACGAAGTAATTCTCATGTCCAACTTCTTTATCCGTCGGCCGATTGTCGCGATGGTCATCGCGATTATCACAGTGATTATCGGTCTGGTCTCAATGGCTGGGCTGCCAGTTGCGCAATTTCCCAATATCGTTCCGCCTCAGATTCAGGTTCAGACGACCTATGTCGGTGCAGACGCCGTCACAGTCGAGCAATCGGTTGCCACCCCGATTGAGCAGCAAATGAGCGGAGTCGAGGGCATGGAGTACATGTATTCCATCAATGCGAACTCGGGCATCATGAACCTGAATGTCATTTTCGGCACAGATACTGTACCGACGACGGATCAGATTCTGGCCCAAATGCGCCAGACACAGGCGTCATCTCAACTTCCTAGCGATGTTCGCAACTACGGCGTCACGGTCGAGCAGGCTCTCTCCTCTCCGCTCGGTGTTTTTGTGCTCTATTCCCCAGACGGGCAATTCGACCCGACCTTTCTGGCGAACTACGCCTACATCAATATCAACGACCCGCTCACGCGTATTCCGGGCATCGGAAGCGTGAGTATTTTCGGCGCAGGCCAATATGCCATGCGTATTTGGGTGAAGCCAGATCGTCTCGCTACCCTCAAAATCACTGTCCCTGAAGTCATCAGCGCAGTCAGCGCGCAAAACAAGGTCAATCCCGCCGGCCAAATTGGCTCGGAGCCTGCTCCTGCGGGCCAGGTTTTCACTTTCACGGTGACTACAACAAGCCGACTCACAACAACGGAGGAGTTTGAGAATATCGTCATCCGCGCTAACTCTGATGGTTCCATCGTCAGAGTGAAGGACGTCGCCAGCGTGGAATTGGGCGGTCAGGTTTACAATATTCGCGGTCGTTTCAATGGCAAAAATGCGGCCATTGTGGCGGTCTACCAGCTTCCCGGTTCGAATGCGGTGGATTCGATGAAACAAGTTCGTGCCTTCTTTGAGAGTCAGGCGAAGCTTTTCCCAGCCGGATTGCAATACGAGGTCGCACTGGATACGACCCTGGCGATCACGGATGGCATGAAGGAAATCGTGAAGACCCTCTTCGAGGCGATGGTGCTCGTGATTCTGGTCGTGTTCATCTTTCTCCAGGGTTGGCGCGCCACGCTCATTCCGCTTATCGCCGTTCCAGTCTCCCTCATTGGCACATTCGCACTGTTCCCGATGTTGGGCTTCAGCATCAATACGCTTTCGCTCTTCGGTATGGTACTGGCGATCGGTCTCGTGGTCGATGACGCCATCGTGGTGGTGGAGGCGATTGAGTCCCACATCGAGGAGGGGCTTTCCCCTCGGGATGCGGCATTCAAGGCCATGTCGCAGGTTTCCGGGCCTGTTGTTGCCATCGCACTCATCCTTTCGGCGGTATTTATCCCGACTATTTTCATCCCCGGCATCACGGGAGCGATGTATCAGCAGTTCGCCGTCACTATGGCCGTCTCGGTCTTGATTTCGGCCTTCAACGCCCTCTCGCTCAGCCCGGCCTTGGGCGCTCTCCTGCTACGTCCGCGAACACAGACCCGAGGCCCACTAGGAATCTTTTTCCGAGGCTTCAACCGTTTCTTTGACTCCGCGACGAAGGGCTATGTGACGATCTGTCGTGGGTTGATCCGCAAGATCGCCATCACCATCTTGCTTCTTGTTTTTCTCTCACTTGCTGCGGGTGGAATCGGTGGCACGATGCCGACGGCCTTTATCCCAGAAGAGGATCAAGGTTACCTGTTCGGCGTTGTACAGCTTCCTCGAGCCGCATCACTCCAGCAAACTTCCGAGGCCTCGGAACAAGTCGAATCAATCCTTCTCAAAACCCCCGGGGTCAAATACGCGACATCGATCATCGGGTTCAACCTCCTTAGTAATGTTACGAGTACCTACACAGGCTTTTTCTTCATCACACTTGAGGACTGGGCTGATCGAAAATCCCCCGATCTCCAGGTTGATGCCATCCAGGCAAAAATCAACCGCGAGCTTTCACAACTCGCTCGTCCCACAGCGGCCTTTGCCTTTCCTCCTCCCGCGATTCCAGGCATCGGAACGGCTGGTGGTGTTACCTTCATGCTGGAGGATCGCTCTGGAGGTTCGGTGAGTTTTATCGCCACCAACACCCAGAAGTTCATGGATGCAGCCCGCAAACGTCCCGAGTTGACCAATCTTTTCACCACTTCGCTCTGGGATGTTCCCCAGATCAAACTCGAGGTAGATGAAGCTCAGGCAATGATCCAAGGCGTCAGCCTCAATGAGGCCTACCAGACGGTTCAAACCTTCCTTGGCGGATATTTTGTGAATTACTTCAACCGCTTCGGCCTCCAATGGCAGGTTTACATCCAAGCCGATGGCGAATACCGCACCGATGTCGAAAATCTCGGTCTTTTCTACATCACGAATAACAACAAGGACCCCGTGCCAGTGAGTTCGTTTATTAAGGTGAAGGAGTCCTTTGGCCCTGAGTTCACGATGCGTTATAACATGTTCCGGTGTTCCCAGATCAATGCCGCTGTCACCCCGGGATATTCCACAGCCCAAGCCATGAAGGCGCTTGAGGAAGTCTTCGCTGAGAGCATGCCGCAGGGAATGGGTTTTGACTATTTTGGTATGTCTTACCAAGAGAATCAGGCGGCAGAAGGGATTCCGCCTTCCGCGATTTTTGCGCTTTCGCTGTTATTCGTTTTTCTGATTCTCGCCGCGCAATACGAGAGTTGGACACTTCCATTCAGTGTTCTTTTCACAACGCCAGTCGCGGTTTTTGGAGCCTTTCTGGGACTCTCGATACGCGGAATGCAAAATAATCTCTACGCTCAGATCGGCCTCGTGATGCTCATTGGTCTCTCTGCCAAAAATGCCATTCTCATTGTTGAGTTCGCGAAGGACGAATATGAAAAGGGCAAGTCGCTCATTGAGGCCACGCTGACCGGTGCCAAGTTGCGCCTGCGTCCGATCCTCATGACGGCTTTTGCCTTTATTCTCGGTACACTACCCTTGGCGATGGCGACGGGCTCTGGGTCTGTGAGTCGGAGAATCCTCGGCACAACAGTCATCGGAGGCATGTTGGCCGCGACCTTCCTTTCCCTCTTTTTGATTCCCGCCTGCTTCTATCTCGTCGAGAAATTTATGGCGGGTGGTCGCACTGAAGAAGCACCAAAGGAACCGCAATCCCCTAGCAAAGGATAAAATTGACCACGCTCGCAGAACGGGCGCTTCGTGGGCGGAGAGTGCTTTTAGCAGGTATTTTCCTCAATGCTCTCTTGGCTGTCATCAAGATCACGGCTGGTTGGTTCGGCCACGCGGACGCACTCATTGCTGACGGGGTGGAATCGACGTTGGATGTTTTCAGCTCCACTATGATCTGGCTCGCGCTCAAATACGCGGAGCGTCCCCCAGATGAAACCCACCCCTACGGTCACGGGAAAGTGGAATCCTTGGCCGGCGTTGCTGGAGCCCTTCTATTGCTGGGTGCGGGTGTCGCGGTGGCTATGAACAGCCTCAAAGAAATAGTCTATGGCGCCCCCGACCGACCGGTTCCTGCCGGATATACGCTCGGTGTTCTATTGTTTGTGGTGCTCGTTAAGGAAACCCTTTTTCGCGTCTCGCATGCGCGGAGTCGTGAGGTAAATAGTCGGGCCCTCGAAGCCGATGCTTGGCATCACCGCTCGGATGCTCTCACATCACTCTCCGCTGTGGTGGGTATTCTGGTGTGTTTGTTCGGAGGGGCTGCGTTTGTGAGTGCTGACGACTGGGCCGCCCTCTTTTCGTGCGTCATCATCGCTTGGAATGGCATCCTCATGCTTAAGGGGGTGATTGCTAAAATTCTCGAGTCCGCTCAATCCGTCGATGGGGTCGTGAGCGTGGAAAAATGCCGCGTTCGCAAAAGCGGCCTCACCCTCATCGCAGACCTCCACGTTCGTGTGCTAGGGGACATCAGCGTCGCCAGCGGGCATTACATCTCTCATCTCGTCAAAGACGCGCTCATGGCTGGGGGACATCACCTCAGCGATGTCACAGTCCATATCGAGCCAACTAAAGAGATATAAATCTTTCTGGTGAGGATCGACGGTGCTTTTTGGTGCCCCACCCTTTAGTGTTTTTGGATATAAAGTTGGTAGAGGGGAAAATTGGGAAGGATGCGGAGCTTTTGCGAGTAGATCGTTGTGAAAGCGTCGATGGCGGACTTGGGCAGTAGCAGGGGGTTTTCTGTTCCTGGGCGCATGGGTGACCAGATGTAGTCGTCGAAGGCAATAACACCACTAGGCTTGAGAAGTTGGAAGGCCAGTACGGCATCACTCAGCACATCTGCGGCTTGATGGCTGGCATCGACACTGATGAAGTCAAATGGCTTCGTATTTTCTGCAACCAAGCGGCAGAGTTGGTCAAGGGAAAGCCCTGGGCGGACCACGACTTGGGCGCTTGATCCGACAGAGGCTATGTTATCTTCAAACTGCTTCTTCAGCCCACCGAGTTCCATGCTTTTGTGCTCGATACCGCCTTCGAAACTGTCGATCGCCATGATTGTAGATTCTGGGGTTTTGCAGAAGTTTTCGAGCAGCCAGCATGTTGAGCGTCCTTCGAAGACGCCAATCTCGAGGATGCGGAGGTTCGGTGTTTTTTTAGTGAGTTGGGTAAGAATATGAGACCAGCTAGGTATGCTGCGACTGAACCAGTCTTGGGTGAAAGTGGGTGAAAGCTTTTTTGACATAATTTACAGGATTTTCAGGAACGGGAAGGTTGCAGGCAGAGAAAGGAGATTTGCAAGCTTGTGAAGGATTGAGAAGAAGAATCGCATTTTGCCAGTTGCCTCAAAAGCTTGGCCACACCAGTTGGTTGTCTGGAGCAGGGAAGGACGCATTCGTCTGAATGCAGAAAGCTGATAGCAG
>RFZT01000011.1 GCA_009920585.1 bacterium | reverse complement strand
AAAACGGTCGGGCAAGACCCCATACCGCGAGGGGCATGGGATCTTTAGTGTGCGCTCCGTGAAAACAAATTTCCACCTTAGTAGGTTCCTTCTCACAATATCGCTGGCGGCTTTATCGGCAGGTTCAATAAGCACGCCATTGAAGGCAGAGGGTGATGCTGTAGGGGCTGTGAATGTCTCGCAATCCAAAGCGCAAGTGCAGCGCGCGGAGGTTCCGCTCTTTCTTTCGAGCCACGACCGCCTTGATGGGGCTTTGGCAAAACGCGACTACTTGATTCGACTCCCCGAGCACGTTCGCTTCGAACCCGGCACCGAGCTTGTCCTGAGTTACCGCTCCTCGCCGCTTCTCCTACCGGATGTCTCGACGCTGAGTGTGAAACTTAATGATCGCGAACTCACGAGCGTGCGTCTCGGATCTCAAAACGGGGAAACCCAAGAGCAAAAAACGATCACGATTCCCGTCAACACTGGTATGCTCCTACCGGGGTGGAATCGAATCAGTCTCGGATGCCTCTTACAAACGACGGAGGTGATGTGCCGGGACGTGGATAATCCCGCCGCTTGGTTGGAGGTGGAGCCAAATAGTGCTTTGAGGTTTTCTTACTCGAGTGTTCCTCTGTTTCCGGAGATCCAGCGTTTTCCTCATGCGATCACGGAGCCGCAACTCCTTTCTTTAAGAGATCACTGCGTATTCGAGATAGATAAAAAACATGAGCCCGTTGTTTCCGTGCTTATGCCTTGGGATGCGGGGGAATCGGAGTTGCGGACTTTTCTGATTTGTACGGCTCGAATGGGACAAACCGGATACCTCCAACCGGAATCGATCGCGACAGCGGATTTGAGTGCCTTCGATGCCGAGTCCCGATTGCGTAACGGCATCCTTATCGCGACAAAGGAAACCCTCGCTGGTGTGGATTTGCCCCCCGAACTGAAAAGCTCCATTGCAGGTCTCAAAAATGGAGAGGGACTTCTTTCTGAGATCATTACTGGCGACCCTAAATCTATCCAGCATAGATGGATGGTATTGAGTGGCGGCGATGCAGAGGGGCTGGAAAAAGCCGCGCTCACGGTGGGAAGTTCGACCGCATTAAGAAACACCACGTCGAATCCCCTCATCATCACGGAGGATCCCGTTGTCTCGCCAATGGAGGAAAAAATGGCGCAGCCTAAAACGGGGGCTGTGAAGCTAGGTTCCTTGACTGGCGGCAATATGTTGCTGCGCGGATTATTTCGTCAATCGGGCGAGCGCCCGCTTGATTTCCCTCCCGGTTTTCAAACGACTTCACGCAGCTATGTGGACCTAGACTTTTCTCACGCAGGGAATCTAGAAAAAACATCCGCGTTTGACGTGAAGCTCAATGATGTGCTCATCGGCAGCGTCGCTTTGACGCCCGAGAACTCGAACCAAACCCATCGTCGCATAGCGATACCAGCCGGAATCACGGGACGGGATCTTTCGAGGTTGAGTGTTTCCGGGTATCTGGATATCGGGCGTGCCGATTGCTCGCACATTGTGGAGGAGCGGGCCTGGCTGAACATTGCGGCCTCTTCCACGGTGGATATCAATAGCGCACCATTAGAGATCAATGATCTGAGTCGAATTGGTTTCCTTTGCCAGCGGGATGCTTTCCTTCGCCGTGCGGCGCTTATTGTTCCCGAACTTCCCAGCAAGGAGCGGGACGAACTCATCAAGACCATTGGGCTCACTCTTGGCAAGCAACTCGCCACCATGCCCATCCTCTGGCCCCAGTTGGCGACCTATGCGCCAGGGGTACCCGCTACTTCGGAGCGTGTGGCCAAGCGCTCGGGATTGGTTTTAGGGTCTGCGCTTCAATGGAGTGAGGCCCTGCCAGCAAAAACAGCCCTCGTCATACAGGCGGCGGATGGTAAAAATGACAGATTATCCCTCCGAGGGGAGACTGTTTCGGTGGATGCCTTCGATCCCTCGATAGCTTTTGCCCAGTTGGTGCCATCCCCTTGGACTCAAGGGGAGATTTTTGCTGCCGTCGGAGGTGTTTCGGGTTACGGCGGAGATAGTGTGGTCGCGATGCTCACAGATACCGAGGTCGGCGAGCGGTTGACGGGTACTGTGGCTGCGGTCGACGATCAGAAGCGGATCGTCACCTATGACGTGAGATACATTCAAGAAGTATCGCTCTCCGAGCAGTTGACTCACGGATTCGCTCCGGGAGTCTCGAAGGAGGACGTCGAAACTCAAAAAATCGCAACAACCGAGGCCCTTGTTCTGGCTTCTGTCCTAGACAAATGGCTTATCGTTGGAGCTATTTTCACTTTGGCCGTCTTGTTCCTTGTGCAGCGCTTGGCCGTCCGCCGCCGCGATATCAAAAACAAGGGGAGGGATCTGTGAGAATAGGTGCGCTCGTTATCATTGCGGCGATCAGCTTACCGTTTACCTCTGCCTCCGGGACCGAAGATGGGCGAAAAACCCTGCTTGTTTACGATACCATCGCAAAACCATTTTCGCTCACGAACGAGATCGAGCCGCTCCTCATTGGCCTGACCCGATTCGATGCGGAGGCGAAAAAAATCGAGGCGTCACGGGTCCAGGTATCGGATATCGAGGCGGCCGATTTCATCGTTCTGGTTGGGGTCGCTGGCTCGCCTGCGCTCAGCCCCGAATGCGTGAGGATTTTGCAGCGCACCAAAAAACCGCTCATGTGTGTCGGGCACGCTGTGAACGGCCCAGGGATAGACACTTCAAAGACCCAACCGATCGAGAAGGCGATCGTTCATTATAGGGATGCCGCATGGCCTGTCCGATTGGATCCTTTTTTTCCAACATCACTGAAGGATTCGACCATTCTGGCTGAGGTCGTTTCCGGTCGCGCCACTTTGCCGCTCGCGTGGAGAATTGGCAACAGATTCGCTTTTGCCTCCCTCCTAGGAGACGCGTCCTTAGCTATGATTTTCTCCGATATCCTTCTGGATTTCTATGGGATGAAAAATATCGCTACCTCGGGGTTGATTTTCATGCTGGATGATTACCAACCGGCCTCGGATCCCTCGATGCTACGTCGCTTGTCGGACTACATGGCCTACAAGCAATTCCCCTTCATTGTCCTCACTCAGTCTCGTGATGTTCCAGCGGACGCGACGGATCTCATGCCGAGGGAAACCTATATGGATTCGCTTCGCTATGCTCAGGCCCGTGGGGCGCGGATTTTTCTGGATGCCTCGGCTGATCTTGCACTGGATCGCGAGATATTCACCACCGATGGCGTCATTCCTCTAGGATCTGAAAGTCATCCGACGATCCCCATCGATACCGGCGATGCCCTTACACTGTTTGTCGGAAGCAAGTATTACCAAGATGCGCCTGGGAGCGATCCAGTGCCATTTCAAAGTCATGCTCCGCTCCTCTTAGCAAATGGGGGAGTTCTCTTGCCGGAAAATATCCTTGGGGGAATGGACGGTATTGCTCTCGACGAGGTGCGAAAAAATATCGGTCAGATTGCAAAATTACGAGGTGGCGTTGCGGGGGTCGTCATTCCCGCATGGCTCCCCTTCCAGCATATCCGCGATCTCGTGGACGCCTGTTTGGAAACCGGTCTGCCTGTGCTCGATCCCCTCAGTTTCGATCAAAATTCGTTAGCGCATTGATTTTTTTAAAAATGAAAACCAACTACATCATTTGTATTCTTGCAGCGGTCACCACGAGTATCGTTGTGGCTCAGGACGGAGCGCCCACCGACCCTTCCGCTGAGGCTGTTCGACTCTCCAATAAAGGGCAGCACGCGGAATCTATCGAATGCCTGCAAAACGCACTGCTTAGGGATCCCGGGAATGAAAAGTTAAAATTCCGGCTGGCGGGAGAATTGGTTTTTGACCATCGCTCCACTGAGGCCCGGGTTTGCTTGCAGGAGTTGAGTCGCTCGTGGAATGCCGACATGGCATCCATGGCGGCGACCAGTCTTTCTGCTCTCGATCGAATCGAGGAGGAGGAAAGAAAGGCGCGAGCTCGCCCTCCATCTCCAGAGGTCCTTCGCGAGCAGGCGGAATACCGAGCCCGCAAGGAACGTCTCGATCGCCAGCAAAAAGTCTTTGAACTCATCCAAGCTAAAAGGGATGACGAGGCAGTAGCTCAGATCGATGAGTTGCAAATATTGGGTGAAGCCAACACCGCAATGCTCCTAGAGAAGTCCTACGCTCTCGCCCGACTCGCTCGAAATGACGAGGCCGTGAATGTTCTTCAAGGAATCCCTGCTGAAGACGATCCCGATGGTCAGGTCCGACTTGCTCTCGCCGGTTTGTTATCCCGCGACGGTCGCACAACGGAGGCTGTCAAAATCTGGAGGGACATTCGGGAGTCTGGCGGTGACTCAGCCGCAAGCCGAACGGCCGCACAGGAGATGAGCGTGCTCGCTCCTGCTTATAATACGGATTGCTGGTCTTGGGGGGAACTCGATCTCTATGGCACCTATCTTTCTCGATATAAAATCGGCGTTGCTGCGGGCCGAATACGCGAGGGAACATTTGTGCCTGGTGCACGTTGGATCGAGCCGTTCATCCAAGGTGATTTTAGCCTGGATTCGAGTTCCTCGGCGGCGCAGGGCATTTCCACTATCTACAACGAAAATCTAGCCGGTTTTCATGCGGGCGTTCGGGTTCGTCCCTTCGCGGCCCAATCGTTTGTCCTTTACGTGCTAGGCGGTGCCCAAAAGGATCTTCGCGGCACCACGCAGCACCATGCGAAATGGTTTTCGGAACTCATCGCCGGAGTCAATGGCTACTGGGCTTGGGGTCCGGGCAATGAATGGGCGGAAAGCGATCTGGAGTTGGAATCCCCAGGCGGAATGCCATCTTTGAATGAAGGTAAGGTTTTCAATTCTTGGTCGCCAAGGGGATGGCTGCCCGTCCGTGGAAGGTTTGATTGGTTTGTCGAAGCCGGCGGGGATGCCGCTTACTACACTCGTCTCCCGGACGGCATTGCCTACCTGCAATCGCGCCAGGGTATCCGCTTTCTTCAATGCGGCAAAGCTGCGGCCTTGGACGCCTACGGACTTCAAAACCTCACGATGGATACAAGGGGGAATTACTACGACAACTACTTCGAAGCTGGGCCAGGCGTCCGCTTGATCACTTCTCCAGTCGGGGCCGTTGTCTTCACAACGAGCGTCGACTATCTCCTCGGATCTTATTTGGGGCGGAACTTCGCGAACTCACGCGGTGACACTGGAGCTACCTACTCGGATTTCCGCATCACCGCCGCACTCTCACTTCGCTGGTAAATCTCATGGACACTCTTTATTCGGTTTTTCTCATTCTGGCATACACCTCGGCCGTTGGATTCCTGGTTTTTGGGATCGATGATGTCTTTTTTGATCTGCAATTCCTGCGCTACCTGAGGAGCAAAAAAGAAAGCATCCCGGTCACTCTCACTCAGCTGAAAAATGAGCCCGAGCAATTGATCGCGATCTACATCCCGGCATGGATGGAAGGCGGCATCATCAATCGCATGGCAGAGTATGCCAAAAAGGTTCTCATCTACGATCGATACGAAATCTTCATCGGAGTTTATCCAAATGATTCGGAAACAAATAGATGTGTAGATGAGCTCGTTCGGAGCTCTCCACGCATTCACAAGGCCCTGACGCAAAATCCGGGACCGACATCCAAGGCAGATTGCCTGAATGCGATTTACCAGACCATGCTCGGTCGCGAGATTCCAGGTAAGCGTGAGTATGCGATCATCGCGCTCCACGATGCGGAGGATGTTCTGCATCCCCTTATTCTCAAGGTCTACAATTATCATGTGCCTCGGACGTTTGATATGGGTCAGGTGCCGGTTTTTCCGCTCGAGTTGACCCCGTGGCGCTATTGGGTCGGGAATTCCTATATCGACGAATTTTCGGAATGGCACATGAAGGATATGTTCGCTCGTGAAGCGATGGGCGGCATGGTGCCATCCGCTGGAGTTGGTACAGCGTTCTCGCGTACCGCGATCGATTTCCTAGCAAAAAAATACGGGGGCGGTCCCTTTCAGATCGGCAGTTTGGCCGAGGATTACATGGTGGGTATGGAGCTGTGTCGTTCGGGATTTCGGACGGGATTTATTGATTATCCGGTCGAGCGCGAGGTTTTCCGCCGCGATGAGGCGGGTCGCACGATTTCTAGCCACAAGGTCACCGAACGCGTGGCCGTTCGCGAAAATTTTCCACTCGAGTTCTATCAGGCCGTGAAACAAAAAGCCCGTTGGATCGTGGGAACGGCGTTTCAGGGTTGGGAGCATGGGGGATGGTGGGGTTCGACGGCCGTGCGATACACGTTGCTGAGGGACCGCCGCGCTCCACTCGTGCATTGCATCAATGCGAGTGGCTATTTTGTGATGACTTACGTGATTGCCGAGTTCCTGATCCAGCACTCGGGCCTTCGGAATACCATTTTTCTGCGGCCCTTGTTTCAGGAGAATAGTCTTCTTTGGCGTATTGTTTTGGTGGACACGGCGCTGCTTTGTTACCGCGTCACGCAGAAGGTGTCCTGCGTCTCCGATGCCTATGGTCTTCGCCAAGGGCTTTTCGCAATTCCACGCTATCCAGTTAACAACTTGATAAATATGAGCGCTACCATTCGTGCAGGTTGGATTTATATGCAGCATCGACTTTTTAAAAAGCCGCTGGCATGGACGAAGACAACGCATGTTTTTCCAGGAGTCGCGGAGCTGCAGGAATTCGCAAGCTCGATTGAAGAGTTGCTTGTGGATGAAGGTCTCGTCACCAGAGAGGACTTGGACAAAATCCTCGAAAAAAACAAAGGGAGCTCGGCCCCTCGCGCCCTGTTGCAAATGCAGCTCATGGATGAGGAGCAGTTCACCGCAGTCTGGGGACGTTTTTCGGGACTCAAGAGTATCGTTGTCATCCCAGAGGATGTTCCGTTGGAGGAATTGAGTCGCTGGCAAGAGGCCGATGCCGTTCGATTCGGTGGAATGCCCTGTGCGGAGAGTGAGGACGGATCGTCGGTATTCGGATTTGTCGAACCACCTAAGTTGGAGGACCTCGGTGAAATTGCAGTGATCTTTGGTGCCCCCGTGGAGGCGCGACTCATACAGCCGTCGAATTTCACATCGCTTCGGAATACGATCTACCCGCGCCGAGTTTTGGTTGGGCAACAGATCAATCCTCTCGATGGCGTATTCCAATCCTTAAGCGGTGCTAATCAACGCAAGGTTCGCGAGTTTCAGATGACCCGTCGGCGGACTCTCTCGGATGCCATGACCCATCTCGAATTCATTCCTGCCTCGGACGTCCGGCGTCTTTACTCGGAGTCACTTGGTTTCGAGGGGGCAGATTTTTCAAAATTGACCCTCAGTATATCGATCATGAGGACACTTGGGCCCTTGTTTTGCGAGGTTCACGGCCTCCTTCCCCTCAATGACGGGAGTATCGGTGTGATGAACCCAATCCACCCAGACACAGGCGACCGAATCCAGAACCTGCTCGGTTCAGCGATCCCCTTTCGAGTCGATACGCCGTCGGCCTTCATGAAAATGTGGCACGATTTCATGGTCCTACAATTCTCGCAGGATTTCCTGATAGAGAATCTCATAGAATCGAAGGTTCTTTTATCTGACCACGCTGCGCGGGTAAAAAAAATGCAACGCCTCATCGAGGGGCCAGCGGATCGGCTCTTGGTCCAGTTGGGTCTCGTAAACAAAAAACAGTTATTTCAAGCCATGCGACAAACTTCGGGTCTCGAGGTCGCTCAAGCTGGGGATGCCCCGATAGGCTTGGAGGCGGAGGAATTACTCGCACCCGGCTTCGCTGCGCGAAGCGGGATCGCCATCCACCAAATCCGAGACACCGGCATCACTTTCCGCCTCGCGAACCTGCCATCGGAAAATGACCTCATCGAGGTCATGGAACGCTGTGCGGGAATGCCTGTCAGCTTCGAAATCCAATACCCATGAAAATTCAAAATAATAGAAACCATCTCAAAGATACTGTTGCCGTCATAGTCGGAACGCGCCCAGAGGCCATCAAACTGGCTCCGATTATCCAGCAACTTCAAGCCTCCAAGAAATTACAACCGCTCATCATTTCGACCTCGCAACATGGTGATATGGTCGGCCAGATATTCTCAAACTTCGGCATTACTGCGGATATTGATCTGGAGGTTATGCGTCCAAGGCAGAAACTTTGGGATCTGAGTGCGATTTTATCCACCGAATTGGGGAGACTTTTTAGCGCGCGCCAGATCAATACGGTATTAGTCCAAGGCGATACGACGACAGCGTTCATAGGGGGCCTTTGTGCCTTCTACAACAAAATTCCGCTTGGGCACGTCGAGGCGGGTCTCCGTTCGCATAACCGATACTCTCCTTTTCCCGAGGAGCTCAATCGAACGATGCTCAGTCGCCTTGCAAGTTGGCACTTTGCTCCCACTGAGTATTCGGCGGAGCTTCTTCGAAAGGAAAACATTCCCGAAAACTCGATTTACGTCTCGGGGAATACGGTGGTCGATGCGCTGAATTGGATGGTGGATCGACTCAAGCCGCAAAACCTTCCAGGCGGGATGATGGATGGCTCGCGCAAGCTCATCCTCGTCACCTGCCACCGCAGGGAAAACCTCGGTCTGCCTTCCCGAGGTGAATATCCTCTTTCCCATGCACCCTAATCCTCTCGTGCGCGAATCTATTATTCCGATTCTAGCTCATCAGCGGGGTGTTTTTCTCTGTGAGCCATTGAACTACGATGAGTTTCTCGACGTGCTGCAAAAATCGCACATCGTCCTCTCCGACTCAGGCGGAGTTCAGGAAGAGGCAACAGCTCTTGGGAAACCGGTTTTAGTGCTGCGGCGTGAAACGGAGCGTCCGGAAGGCGTGGAGGCAGGAACCCTGCGTTTGGTCGGAACCGATGTGCAGGACATCCTGCGCGAAACCGAAAAACTACTCACAAATGAAGACGAATACCTAGCGATGACAAAGGGATCCAATATCTACGGCGACGGCCACGCCGCAGAAAAAATCATTCGGATTCTCGAAGATCAACTGAACTCGATCGAATCTTGCTTGCCAATCCCATCCGATGAAAAACGCGTTCACTTTGCGCATTGAAACTGATTATGAAACCCATCATCCCCCTTCCACCCATTTTACTTATCGATGATGATCCTCTTGTCATCGAGACTCTGCGCGATCTTTGTGAGAGCATGGAATGCCATCGGCAACTCCACCATCTCGACACCAGCAGCGCGTTCGATGCTGCTGCCGATCCTTCGCTGGGACTCATCATTTGCGACTATCGCTTCCCGACATCGAGTGGGATTTCCTTTATCGAACAGGTTCGAAAGCGGGGCATCGAAACCCCTGTGCTCTTTATCTCAGGGACTCCAGATAGTGATGCGGTGTTGAAGGCCGCGAATCTGAAGCGAACGGCATTTCTTTCAAAACCCTTCACTATCTCGCGATTTCGCGAGGCCATTTATGGACTTCTTGAGTTAGTGGCGCCCGCTGCTGGTTAATCGCAACGGATGGCCCGCGCGGGAGGGATTCGTGATGCCCGGCGGGAAGGTATCCAAGCGGCAAAAAGCGCGGCTGGAATCATCCAAAACGGCGTTGTTAGAAGCACGTCAAGTGGGTAGCGGAGTTCAATCGTCCATCCAAAGAAGGCTTTGTTGATCACCCAAGTGAGAATCATGGCCATGCTTGCCCCGCAGACGACTCCGATAACGGAAGCCAGCAGGCCGACCATGGCGGCCTCGTATAAAATCAGGCATTGGATTTGACCTTGCGAGGCGCCTTGGGATCGAAGAACGCCGATTTCCCGCTCCCGCTCAAGGACAAGCGTGGTGAGAGAAAGGAAAACACCCGCAATCGCAACCGCGACTGCAATCGTCCGAAGAACCGACGTTACGGCAAAAGTTTGGTCAAAAATCTCCAAGACTCGCTGGCGAAGGTCTGCGTTGGTATAAATGGAAAACTCACCGTCATGGCTGAAGGTCCTACGGAAATCCGCGCCGAGTGCGGCGGTCTCCGACGGGACTTTGAGTGAGATGGAGAGCGAGTGGAGGCGTTCGTCATTCCAGTATTCTCCAAAATTCGATCTTTCGATCATCACAAGCCCACTATCCCGGGTGAAATCCTTGATGACCCCGACGACGGTGAATTTAGCTGCGCCCTTGGGTGAGGAGAATTCAAGCGTATCACCGGGTTCCGTCCCATGTCTGGTAGAAAAACTCTCGGAAACAGCAACCATGCCCAGTTTGTGGAATTCATCACGCGCACCATCGATGGCACGGACAAAATCGAATTCACCGCGAGCGTTACCATCAATCACGGCTAGGTTGGCGGTTTTTTCACCCCAAGGAACCGCTATTTCTCGAAAGGTGGCGAGTTCCTTCACTCGTGGATCGTTGCGCACCCATTCGACAGCGTTGGCGGGAATGAAGCTGGTCAGGCCTGCAATCTCATTTGCTGCCGGAGCGATGAAAAGATCCGCTACCAGTGTTTGACCAAGCCAGGTGATGACGCTCGCCCGAAACGAGTGGATCATAACGGAGACACTCACTGTCATAGCCGCAGCCACGGCGAGCGCGGCAATGGTGACGGCATTCCGGTGAAGAGATCGCGCTAAATGTTGACTAGCCAAACGCACAAGCCAGCCCGGACCCTGAACAGCGGAGCAAAATGCATTCACTGTTAGGGGAACAAGAAGCGAGAAGCCGGCGATGAGTAATCCTACGGCGGCAAATCCCAGCAAGCGTCCCCCGCCGGTTAGGGTCCAATAGGAAGTAGCGACGGCCAATCCGAGAGCGGCGATTCCGAAAATGCCCCAGCGTTTCGATTCGATGGCGAAGGAATCCATCAGGGATCCATTTCGTAAAACCAGCGCCGGATCGCAGGCGGCGGCTTCTCTTGCCGGTCGCCACGCAGCGAGCAACGAAGACCCGACGCCGGCTACAAGGGCAAGAGCGATTTGATCTGGTTCGATGGCGACGCGCTCAATGGAGATCAGAGCGTAGAGCGAGGAGATAGTCGTGCCCACAGGAGCAGCGAGGAGGGAGGCTAGCGGGCCAGCGATGGCTATTCCTATGAGAGTGCCCAGCAAACCCTCCGCAGCGCCCTCGCCGAGAAATAGCCCCATCACCTCAGTCCGCGTCGCGCCATTGGCCCGGAGGATACCGATATCGTGTCGGCGGCGGACAACGGAGGCCGAGAGACTATTGTAGATCAAGAAAACCCCGACCACCATGGATACAAGGCTGAGCGCCGTGAGGTTGAGCTGGAAGGCGGCCAGCATCACTTCGGTATCCGAGCCTCGGCGTGTCGGTGGGCCGACAGAGGCATCCGGAGGCGCTATTTTGCGGAGTGCGGCGATCACGGGATCCATTCGAAGCGGATCGGTCACTTGGATCTGAATCGATGTCAGTCGACCGGGGCGATCGAGGAGCTCTTGGGCCCAGCCGATATCCATCGCTGCCATTCTTGGGTCGGCGGAGACTAACGCATCGTCGGTTTTGAGCTCGAAGGAGGGGGTGAGCGTTACGGATTTTCCTGCGGCAAGAGCTCGAAGCGGACCGGAGGCAAGACGTGAGGGAGATACCGCAATGCCGTTTGGTTCGCGTAGCCATTTCTCAAGATCAATGGCCGCTCCGTCTGGAGCATGAAGTTCGAAGGCGCGTAAATTTCCACCGGTGAAGGGATCGACGCCAAGTACACGAAGGTAATCGCCGGGCGAGTCCGGCAAAGTCACCACCCCTTCCAATAATGGGGTGGCTGCAGTGACTCCGGTCGTCGCGGCGACGATCGGGAAAAGATCCTCTGGCAAATCCCCTCGAATTTCCAAGTGGGCCCGGCCGGCGACCAATCCGACGGCATTTCGAAAGCTTTTTAAAGCGCCTCGATTGGCGATCTGGATGGATAAAAAAACTGCGACCCCGATCGCGATGCTGAGAATATTAAGGGCTGGGAGAAGCGGGTGCTTGGCCCAAGACCGAATGATCTGTCTCCAAAACAGGCTGCCGAAGCGAGGGGTCATTCTGGAAGCTTTGCGGCGGCCTTGTTAAGGACTCTTTGCAACTGCTTGACCGCTTGCGGTGAAGAGAATTTCCCACCTTCCTTGTTGTAAATGTAGAAGGAATCCATGGCCACATCCATCTCGGTCGTAATGCGGGAGATTTCAATGCAGGCATCAAGCTCTCCCATCGCCCGCAAGAGATCGTAAAGCAAGCCGAGGCGGTCGGGTGTCTGGATGTCAACCAGCGTGTAGGCAGGGTGCGAGTCGTTGTCCACATTGATGCGGGTCGGCAGATCGAATTCCTGTGAAAGTCGGTAGGTCAGCAGGCGGGTATCTTTGCTGATGAGCGGCGTAAAATCGTATTCCTCGACAGTGAGAGACTCAGCGAGGTGCTTTTCTACAGTTTCCATATCCCGGGGACTGCTTACCGGGAGAAGGTTGGTGCTGGCGACGCGGAAGATATCCAGCGCCAAACTGTCGGTGCGGGTGTAAATATCCGCACTCAGGATGTTGAGTTTCACGGATAGGAAGGCACCGGCAATGCGCTCCAAGAGTCGCGGGCGATCCCATCCGCAGACCCACACTTCCGTGTAGCCTTTCTCGGGTTTTGGGATCCAACGGAAGGCCGGCGCAAGTGCCAGAGATTCATCCGCCTCGCGCCGCTCGAAGAACGATTGGAATAAATTTAAGTGCTCAGCGATTTCTTCCGGTTCGTAGCTCAGGAAGTAACGAGCGGGCATGAATTGGAAGTGGGCATCGCAAGCATCGCGGAATCCGGGACCGAGCTTTTCCATAGCCACGTCTCTTTGCTGCATTCTGTCGCGGCGGCTTTGCTCCATGGCATCGACTCCGCCTTCAAGATATTGCTGGGTTCTCCGGTAAAGCATCCATACCAAGCCTTCCTTCCAGTCCGACCAGTTCTGGTCGCTGGTGCCCATTCCGTCGGCGAGAGTCAAGAGCATGAGCGCATCGAGGTTTTTCCGGTTGCCGATAATACGGGCAAATTCCTCTGTCGTGGCGGGATCGTCGAGGTTGCGCGATTGCGACATTTTCGACATCAGGTAATGCGAGTCCACGAGTGTGATCAGCATTCTGCGACGTTCTGGAGTGAGTTGCAGGCGGCGGGCGACCTTGTGGGCAAGGAGAGCGCTGGCCTCCTCATGGTGACGGGTGTTTGCGGATTTTCCGACGTCGTGGAGGAGGATGGCGAGGTAGAGGATAGCGGGATCCTCGAGTTTCTGAAAAATCTGGCGATAACCTCGCAGTTTCGGTGAGTCTGCAAAAAGAATGGCGTCGAGTTTTTCGATGCACACGAGCGTGTGTTCATCGGCTGTGTAGCGATGATAGAACTCGTGCTGCACAAGGCAGTCGAGTTCACCAAACTCAGGAACGTATCGACCGAGCACCCCGAGGTCATGCATGAGGCGAAGGGTGCGACCGACTTCGCCCTTGCGGGAAAGAATGGCGAGGAAGGTCTCGCGGGCCATACTTGCGTATTGGAAGGTGCGGTCGATCAGATGCAGGCGGCGGGCGACCAGATCGGCGAGTTCCGGGTGAAATTCGAGTTGGCGGACCTGCGCGTGATGGAACGCCCGCATCAGCCGGTACGGGTCGTCGTTAAAGATTTCGCGAGATTCTGGCTCGATACGGCCATTTTTGATAATGAAGCGATCGAGTTTTTCTGTTTTTTGACGAACTCCGAAAAGCCGGAGCAGGCCGGAGCGTGCGGGTGGAGGAATAGCCTCCATTTTTCGCAAGGCGCTCTCGGTTATCAAAAAAATGGTCCGCGCATGGCCGTAGTATTCCCTCATGAAGGCCTCGACTCGGCGGAGGATGTTCTTCTGTGGGTAATCAAACGCCTGTGCGACTTTCCCCTGTAACTGGAGGGTAAGAACCTCGGCCGACCGCCCATTGATATATTGCATTTCTGCACGGGTTCGCAGGAGAAAATCGTAACTCTTTTCGAGATTCCGTCTCTCCCCGTCGCGCAGGATTTTTGCCTCAACAAGTTTGGCTGTGGTGGTGATGCCGTATTTGAACTGCGAGATCCAGAGAAGGCTTTGATAGTCACGCAGGCTGCCGGTGCCGTTCTTCACGTTCGGTTCCTGCATGAAAACCGTGCGACCATATTTCACGCGAAGTTCGGCTTGGTTGGCGATCCTCCATGCGATGTAAGATTCACCGCGGCCTTTCACGCACGCATCTTGGAAGAGTTCCTTGAAGCGGGTAAAAATATCACGGTCACCGGTCAAGAAGCGTGACTCAAGCATCGAGGTTTTTGTGACCATGTCCTCGTTGGCTTTGTCGATAGCCTCGGTAATGGTGCGCGTGGCTTGTCCAACCTTGAAACCGATATCCCAAAGGGCCACGATGGTTTGGCGAATGACTTCTTCGACCTCCTTGTCATTCGCGGTTTTTGCCTGAAGAAAGAGGATGTCCACGTCGCTCATGGGGGTGAGTTCGCGGCGGCCATAGCCCCCGAAAGCCATCATGCAAAGACGTCCGGTGAGCGGCTTGCCCACAACTTTGCGGACGATGCCATCGAAAAGCTCGCGGATGAGGATGTCAACCATGTCGGAACGCTGGCGGGCGATTTCTCGGCCCCCACCGCCGGCACGATGCCAAGCCTTGAGTCTGTCTTCCTCGACTTGGCGGAAACCTTTAAAGAGAGCGACGGGGTTATCTTGGTTGTTGCGCGCTTGCTTGGATAGCTCGAGGGCCGATTTTTCGAGTGTTTGCGGGCTTTCCGGATTCATTTCGAGGTGTCGCGAATCACGATCTCCACACGGCGGTTGATCCGCTGTTCCTCGATGGTGCCGGTGGCGGGAGCGATGAGGCGAGTTTCCCCCAAACCGATGGTTTCGATCACATCCCCAGGCAGACCCATATTAGCAATAAGCCAGGCTTTGACTGATTCCGCGCGGAGTTGGCTGAGCTTAAGATTGTAGTCATCTGTGCCGAAGGAGTCGGTATGTCCTTCAATGAGAAAACGCGCGCGCGGGTTTCGCTTCAGAAGGGTGCCGAGTTTTTCCAGGCTGCTCATGGCACCAGGCTCGAGGACGAAGGCGTCGTAGGTGAAAAGCAAATCACTCGGCATGAGGATGGGCGCCGTGTCCGAGGTGAGGGGGCCGGTTTGCGCAAGAAGGTCGTCGAGGTTACTAAATCCTCGCTCTCCAGCGGGCATTCCAACCACAGAGTCTGCTGTGGTCGAGGGTACGCCTCTGGCGGAAGCGTCAACTTTGATAGCTGGTATTTCTTTCAGCAATTCCTCGGCAAGGGAGTCGTTGATTTTAGCGGTTTCGCTCTTGGCCGCATTCATGGCGGTGTTGGCCGAGGAGGGAGTGACTGTGACACCCGGCTTTTCGTCCAGCATGACCTGGTCTAAGCGGGGAGGGGCTCCGGGAACGGGCACGTCGCCCATCATTTTTTCAAAAGAAATCTTTTCGTCGGGGGTTTGTTTGGGGTCAGGCTTGGACGGTTGCAGTTGAGCCTGAGGGATTTTTTCGGGTACCGACTGCTTAATGCGGGGAGTGATATCAACGCGCTCGACTTTGAATGTCGGTTTGATGTTTTTTTTCTCAATCGGAGCCACTTGCCTTTCGACGGTGACGCCTTTTGCCCATGAGCGGAAATACCAGTGCGCCATGAGGGATAAAATCAGGGCAGCAATGAGCAGAGGGCGCCACGCATCGCGATGCGAAACGGCCTTTTCCTCGAGCAAACGTCGCTTCCGATTCATTACGTTGAAGCCTACACGGCCGAATTTTAAAATTCCATCCAAGAAAAAACCATGGCACTCCATCGTGAAGTCCTTTTCTAGAGGGGAGAAAAGACGGTGAGTTGGTAAAAAGATTCGGATAGCGTGCACGGATTGACGCAACATTTGATGCCGGAGGGGATTTCGGTTTAAACTACAAGCTCGCCGAATTGGCATCCATGACCTCGAACAAACATTCTCTCATTCGCATCAAGGGTGCTCGACAGCACAACTTGCGAAATCTGGATGTCGATATCCCTCGGCACCAGTTTGTGGTCATTACTGGCCTGAGCGGTTCAGGTAAGTCTTCGCTCGCCTTTGATACGCTCTTTGCGGAAGGGCAGCGCAAATACATGGAGAGCCTCTCCGCCTATGCGCGTCAATTTTTGGACCAAATGCAAAAACCGGATGTCGACTATATCGAAGGGCTCTCTCCGGCAATTGCCATCGAGCAGCGTACATCCAGTGCCAATCCACGTTCGACCATCGCGACGACGACGGAGATTTTTGATTATCTGCGGCTTTTATTTTCATCGACCGGAGTTCCCCATGACCCCAAAACCGGCGAGCGAGTGGCGCGTCAGACCCCACAAGAAATCACCGATGCCATCCTTCGCTGGCCCGAGGGCACGAAGTTCCTTGTTCTTGCCCCACTGATTTCTGGGCAAGTCGGAGAGTTTCGGGATGTGATCGAGAAGGCCCGCAGGGAGGGGTTCGTGAGAATCCGAGTGGATGGCGAGGTGATCGAGCTCACTAGACCGGAGCCGATCCGCCTCGAAAAAACCAAACCCCACTGGATCGAAGCGGTTGTTGATCGTCTCGTCATTCGTTCAGATCTGGGTCAGCGCCTCACGGACTCGATCGAAACGGCGCTTCGCCTAGGGGGAGGCAAAATCTCTACCACCCGTCAGGGGCCGGCCTCATCGACTTGGACGGACGAAAAATTTTCTACAGATTTTTGCAATCCCGCCACGGGATTCACAATGACTCGCCTGACGCCGAAGCATTTTTCCTTCAATAGTCATCTCGGTGCCTGTCCAGCTTGTCATGGAATCGGGACGGAGAATTATTTCGATCCCGATCTGATCGTGGATGCAGAAAAAAACATCGCGCAAGGAGCTGTTCGCCCATGGAAGCAGGCGAATCCGCGAATGAAGGCCTATTACGCTGCTCTGCTGGAGGGGCTCGTTTCAGATACCCCTGCGCCGTTGGAAAAGCCTTGGCAGGATTTGCCAGAGGGTTTCCGCTCGCTTGTCCTGCAAGGTTCGGGAGATCGAAGCATTCGCATGGCGATCGGAGCGAACAGGACATCATCGAAGCCGTTCGAGGGAGTGATTGCACAGTTGGAAAACCTTTACGCGACGACAAAAAGCGAGTTCACCCGCAAGCGACTCCGTGCCTATCAAGGGCGACGAGTCTGTCGTGTTTGCGTTGGGGCACGATTAAGGCCGGAAATTCTGGCGGTGACACTCAGTACACTGGATGACCGTGAATATGGCATCCAGGAGATGTGTGGACTGACCATCGCAGAGGCTGCTCGCGCCATGGAAGAACTCAAAGTCGCTCCTAGTGATGTGGAAATCGTGAAAGATGTTCTGCGTGAGGTTCGACAGCGCCTTAGGTTTCTCAATGAAGTCGGTCTCGGATATCTTCAACTCAGTCGCGAGAGCGGGACGCTCTCGGGCGGTGAGGCCCAGCGTATCCGGTTAGCGACCCAGATCGGATCGGGGCTCTCCGGTGTTCTTTATGTGCTTGATGAACCTAGCATCGGGCTGCACCAGAGAGACAATGACAGGCTTATCCAAACGCTCCGTGATCTTCGCGATCTCGGAAACTCCGTCATCGTTGTCGAGCATGACGAAGATACAATCCGTGCGGCCGACCATATTTTAGATCTCGGGCCGGGAGCCGGTCCGCGTGGTGGCGCCTTGGTGGCGCAAGGGACGCTGGCCGAGATTTTGGATAGTCCGGATTCGCTAACTGCTCAATATCTCAATGGAACGATTCACATCCCAGTTCCCCGTCAACGTGTCGCGCCAAGGGTGACCGGTGCTGAAGTTGGTGAAATCGGCGACGGATGGTTGCGCGTTGTGGGAGCCACAGAAAATAACCTGAAAAATATCACCGCTTCCTTCCCGGCAGGTTGCCTGACTTGCGTGACCGGAATCTCGGGTAGTGGCAAATCCACTTAAACCGTGCGAGGTCACGTCCCGGAGCGCATCGCGCGATCCAAGGTATCGAGCAGTTCGACAAGGTCGTCGTCATTGATCAAAGTCCGGTTGGCCGTACGCCCCGTTCGAATCCAGCCACCTATACCGGTGCACTCGGTCCCATTCGCGATCTCTTTAGTGATTTGCCGGCTTCCCGGGTTCGCGGTTACGATGCGAGCCGGTTTTCCTTTAACAACAAAGGGGGACGCTGTGAGCACTGCCAAGGGGATGGTTTCATTCGCATCGAAATGCACTTTCTTGCTGACGTCTATGTGGAGTGCGAGATCTGCCAAGGTCGGCGCTACAATCGTGAGACACTCGAGATCACGTATAAGGGCAAAAATATTGCCGATGTATTGGACATGACCGTCGATGAGGCGTCCCGTTTTTTCAGAAGTGTGCCAGCGTTGGCAAGCAAGTTGGATACTCTTCAAGATGTCGGGTTAGGTTATTTGCGGTTGGGTCAATCTGCGACCACTCTCTCAGGCGGGGAGGCCCAGCGGATCAAACTGGCGGCCGAGCTTTCGAAGCGTGCTACCGGTCGAACGATCTATCTCCTCGACGAACCCACCACCGGTCTTCACTTTGCGGATATCCACAAACTTCTCGAAGTCCTCATGAAACTCCGCAACTCCCGGAACACACTGATCGTCATCGAACACAACCTGGAGGTCATCAAGTGTGCCGACTGGATCATTGATCTTGGTCCCGAAGGGGGATCGGGCGGAGGCGAGATCGTCGCGCAAGGAACGCCCGAGCAGGTTGCGCAATCCGCCCCAAGTCATACCGGCCATTATCTCAAAAAATATCTTAAACCATGAAGCGTGTGATTTTTTTCCTTCTCAGCGGTGTGATGGTTCTGTCTGCGCAGGACCGGTTGGAAAGCGCACGTGCCGCTTTGGATTCGGGCTTTCCTAAAGTCGCTCTGCTCAAAATCGAGGAGACCATTCCCCTAATAGGCAAGCCGAATGCAGGTGATGAGGCCAATCTCCTCTATGCTCGTGCGCTCATTGCGGACGGTCAACCGGAAGCTGCGGTGAAGTTGCTCGGTGCGGTTTCGCAACGTGCCGGACTAGCGAGGGAGTTCTGGCTCGCGCAGGCCCTCGCCGCAAACGGCGATTTCGCAGAGGCCCTTTCAAAATATACACGTTGCACGCTGTCGGCCGATTTTTTGTTCTTCCGAGAGGCGGTATTGGGGAGGGCGTCCATGCTGAGAAATCTGAATCGCATCGATGAAGCGGTATTGGTGCTGGAGGGCGCGGTTTCTTGGCCGCCTTCCGTTGGAAAAAATCAGGCTCTCCTCGATCTTGCGGAGTTACAAATCCTTAAGGGGAGCGGATCCGATGCACAAAAAGTCCTCGCTGACCTCACAGTTACCGAGTCGAAAGATCGAACCAAAAAAGATTTTCTCTCAGCGGCAGCCATGTGTCTATTGAATCAAAATGACCAAGCCTTGGAGATCCTAGCGAACCTCAAGCCGTTGGATGCAAACATGGCCGCATCGAGTGTTATTCTCCAATCTCAGGCGCTTTCGCGAACAGGCAAGGCCCCCGAGGCCGAATCTCTTCTTGAGGATTTCATTGCCGGTCACCCCGTGATTCCAGGATTGGAGCGTGTTTTTGCGGCCTTGGACGAGGTTTATGCTGCTGCTCCGAGTGCCTCTTCGAGTGAGATGAAGCGTTGGTCAGAGGACAAGGATCCAACCATGCGCCGGAAATTGGCGACATATTATATGGCGCGCCTTGAGGCGCGTCAGGGAAATGCGAAAAAAGCCGCGAGCTTACTCGAGGCGTTGATCGCCGATCCCGCCTCGAACCCACTCGCCTCAGAAACCACTCTTGAGTTGGCCGCGCTGCGTGTTCGTCTCGGTCAATCCAGCGAGGCACTCGCGCTGCTTCCGGCGCAGGGCGTTTCACCCTATACGGATTTCCTTCGCGGTATCGCTCTGGAACAGCAGGGAGATCATGCTCTCGCTGCATCGGCATTTTTGCTCGCCGCGACTAATCCCGAAATGGCGGAAGGCGCCCTATTTAATGCCGCTATTTGTGAGCTTAAGGCTGGCAATATACCTAACGCGGCTCTGGCCGAATTGGAAAAAAAATACCCTTCCAGCCCGAAGATTCCAGCGTTTCAGCTTCAAGAAGCCTTCTCTCTCGCCAGAAATGGAGATCCTAAAGCGACCGATATTCTCACAAAGTTGGCGGAATCGGCCCCTTCCGACATTGCGCAAAATGCCCGTTTGGCCCTCGCTGAGTGGAAGTACCAGCAACTCGACTATCCTGCTGCGGCTTTGGAACTCGGGCGCATATCGACGAAGGGCCACTCGGACCGCGAAGCCGCCTTGGGGGTATTTTTAACGGCTTCGGGTGAATCTGATGCCACACCCAAAGCGATCGAGGCTGCGCGGGCTTTTCTTGTGAACTTTCGAGATACCGAATCTGAGCCATTAGTGCGAATGAAGTTAGGTGAATTGCTTTTCCTTAATGGAGATTATTCCTCCGCACGAGTTGAGTTGGAGTCCCTTGCCAGAAAATATCCAGTTTCCGATTTCGAGGCGCCTGCGCTCTTTTTGGCTGCTCAAGCCGCATCACGTATTCCCGAAGAGGCAGCTACAGCGGACGCCATGGGTCTTTTTGAGGAAGTTGCCGCGAGAAATGGGTCTTTTTCGAGTCGGGCCAGGCTCGAACAGGCGGCCATCCTTGCTGCCCAAGGTAAGCCCCTCGAAGCGAATCTGGTGATCGATAAAGTTCTTTCCTCTTCGCCCGACCACACGCTGAAGGCGACGGCTTTGGTCGAAAAAGGAAAAAACTTCTACGCTCTGGGAACCCAGGATCCCTCCAACTATAAATCGGCCATTGAGGTCTGGAAGCAGGTGGCCAGCGAAGAAGCCTCTGATCCCGTTTGGCGCAACCAGGCACTCACGCGAATCGGCACCGCACTCGAAAAAAGTGGTAACGATAATGGTGCGACGGCCACGTATTATGAGGTTTTTAAGCCTTCTTCCGGAGAGACGCCCGAGTTTTTTTGGTTCTACAAAGCGGGATTCGCCGCCGCTCGCATTTTTGAGACGCAGCAAAAGTGGAGTGAAGCCATCCGAGTCTATCAGATCATGGCTGCAAGCGAAGGTCCGCGTGCCGCCGAGGCAAAAAAACGCATCCAGCAGATCCGCCTCGAGCACTTCATTTGGGACGGTGAGTGAGCTTGCCTTTTAGTTTCTAGATGCAGCGCTGTTGAGGTTTTTCAACCTCCACTTTATGAGTCGATCTGCATCGAGGAAGATCTCCTCTGGGGTGCTGGCGAGCATGACGATGATGGTTTCTGTGCCTTTATATTTCGACGTGGCAACAAGGCATTTGCCTCCGCGATCAGTATAGCCACTCTTGAGACCATTGAAGTAAGCGGGCCAATGATAGAGGAGCATGTTTGTGTTTTGTAATAAATCGGTGCGCCCATCGTTGTGGTTGAATGGCACATCCCGCAGAGAGGCATAGTATCTAATGAGGGGGTCTCGGTAGGCGTGGTAGGCGATGATCGCTGTGTCTCTGGCTGTCGAGTATTGACCATCAAAATCCAACCCATGGGGATTAAGGAAAAGGGAATCTTTAGCCCCGAGATCGCGGGCTTTTCGGTTCATGTTAGAAATAAAGTCCCCATACGATCCGCGGCCCGATCCAGCCAAGACGCTTGCAGCATCGTTCGCGCTGGAGACCAGCATGGCTGCGAGGAGGTCCTTTTTTCGGTAGTGATCTC
>RFZT01000002.1 GCA_009920585.1 bacterium | reverse complement strand
CCCTCCTCGGCCAGAGCCTTGCATGCCTGCACCCCAGAGTAGTCGAACTCGCAACCTTGCCCGATCACAATGGGACCGGAGCCAATAAGAAGAATTTTTTTAATCGAAGTATCCTTGGGCATGGTGCGGGAGACTATGACAACCACTTGGGGTTGGGCAACGAAATGGTTGGACTAAAAATCATGGGGGGTGGAGAAACGGAAACTATGGAAACTCGGAAATACAGCACTGGAACTAAAGGCCGCCTCAAAATGCACAGCGATGGGTGCAAAGAAATCATCAAAGTCAACTCCCCAAACTACAGCCTAGCAACGGAATTCATCACTTCCATCGATCCGGAACGTGAAGACCGCGTCTGGCAACGCTTCCAATCCCCCGAAGATGTCATTCCTGAACTTCAAGAGTGGCTAGGCGGAGGTGAATCAAAACCCAATCCCCCGCCCTCGCCTGTTGCCGCAATCATCCAACGCCGCGAAATCAAGCCCGCCAGCCGCCTCCTCACGCCCGCACTCGAAGCAGCCTTCCAAGCCACTCGCAAATGGCTCGAAAGCCCCGTGGGTCAATCCGCGATACAATCCCTCTCGCCCCAACAGGCCGCAGAAGCCGCCCTCCTAAAGCTCCACAGCGAGATCAAACCCTAGATCTCAGCGGCACTCTCGAGCACTTCGGATGCCGTTTTAAAATGCATCTTTGCATGCTGCTCGAGAGATTCTGCTCCATGTGTGCGAACCATCGCCACAGCGGCTTCCTTGACGCGACTGGATACGCCTCGCGGCAACTCAATGCCGATCGCCTTGCCGGCTTCATCCAGCCAATTGATGAATTTTTCGCGCGCTAAAATCGAGGCGGCTGCAACGGCGTAGTCGGATTCCGCTTTGGTCCGCTGCTCGAGAGTGATCTGGCGGCCTTTTTCCATGAGCGCCTTCTCAAGCACCCGCACGTCGGCAAACTTGTCCGAAAGGGCCCGTGGACATTCCGGACACAGCGCGCAAAGATCCTCGATCACGCGTGCATGCCCCCAAGCTAGCAGGCGATTGAGATTTCCGATCTTGCGGTAAAGCGGATTGTACCGCGCCGGCGCAATCGTCACGACACTGGATGGCACTCGAGCCCGCCGAATCGCACCGGCCAGCTCGCGAATCCGTTTGTCCGAGCTGATCGCCTTGCTGTCCTGCACACCAGCATCGCGCAATATTCGGGCGATTTCGGGATTCACATAGACACCCGCGATCACCAAGGGGCCAAAAAGGTCCCCCTTGCCGCTCTCATCGATTCCAAAGTGCGGTTCAAAAAGTTCCGGACTCGTCACCTCTTCATAGCCCAACCGAGCCTCACCCAATACGCGCGGCTCAAGTATAAAAGTGATGAACTCCTCAAGCCCCTTACCTTGAATCACCGCCTTCGGCCCCTTTTCATAAACGGCCACATTCACCTTTCCGTTCCTAGCCGCATAGAGCATGTATGGCTTTTGCTCAAAATCGAAACCCTCGCCCGCGAGAACAGTCCGCAGCGTTTCTGCCTGATCCGGCGTGAGCGCCACGGTATGGGAATGCAGTGCTTTTGGTGAAGACATTGCCGATCTTTGAGCGTAATCCCTCATGCGTGTCGAGATGATACCCGATTCCATGACTCCCGATTTTCACACCGCGCTCCGCAGATGGTTCCGCTCCCATGGGCGCGACCTCCCATGGCGCGCCGCCCCCACGCCCTACGCCGTGCTCGTCTCCGAGTTCATGCTACAGCAAACCACCGTCGCCGCCGTGATCCCTTATTTTGAGCGATGGATGCGCCGATTCCCTGATATCGCCACACTCGCAGCGGCACCCGAATCGGACGTCCTGAAACTCTGGGAGGGCCTTGGATATTACTCTCGCGCCCGCAACTTGCACCGAGCAGCGCAATCGGTAACGGCGCAATTTGGCGAAATCATCCCATCCGATCTTGCAGCCCTCCGTTCCCTTCCCGGTGTCGGCCCCTACACAGCAGCAGCTATCGCCGCCTTTGCCTTTGATCAATGTGTTCCGGTCTTGGATGCCAATATCAACCGCGTCGTCGCGCGTCTCTTCAATTACCGAGAAAATATCACAACCAAAGCCGGTCGCGATTTTCTGGAACTCGCCGCCGCCTCCCTTCTTCCCAAATCCGGCGGTCGCCGCCATGCATCTGCCCTCATGGATCTCGGCGCCACCCTCTGCCGATCAGGTGTACCCGATTGCGCGGCATGTCCCGTTCATCATTTTTGCAAAGCTGTCGATCCCGAGGAACTACCTGTGAAACCAGCAAAAAAAGCCATCACCGAGATCAATGACTGGCGTTCCTTCTCCCGGTCGGGCGATTCGATTTTTCTCATTGAGTCACCCGGCCCGACTTGGCGTGGACTCTGGATCCTCCCCCCCGGCGAACCCACTCGAGAACCCCTTGTCACGCTCAGCTACAGCATCACTCGCTATAAAGTCACCCTTGGCATTTCACACGGTGTTCCGCAGCCAAACTGGACTCCCTTTCCACTATCAAGCCTCCCACCGATGCCCAGCCCCCACCGCAAAGCCCTTCGCCTTATCCTCGCGAAAAAACCTGATGGCCTAGCGAGAGAAGAGGCGTGATAATTTTTTTTGCATTCAGTATTGCATGATCCGAAAGACCGAATAAATTCCCAATCTCTCTCGGGTTGGTAGCTCAATGGTAGAGCAGCGCCCTTTTAAGGCGTTGGTTGAGGGTTCGAGTCCCTCCCAACCCACTCCCCTCTTTTCCCTACGACCCCGCATCAATAATAGATCAGAGGGCTTTTTTGTGTCTCAAGCTGAATGCGAACCGAAACGCACGAAAACGAACAAAAACGCATTCTAAATGGCAAGTATCTGGCAAGTGGTTTTAGACCACTTGGGACTGGAAAGCACCACTCCAACCAACTCAAACACTCATTTCTGAAAAAACTCACAGCATTCGTCACCGCCGAAACCTCGGAGAGGGTGCGAAGCACAAGCCCCATGCGGAGTGGTTGGCCCGCGCAGGTCGACTCGGATAATGGCTGGTAGTGGATAGCTTGGGTGATCTCCCTTCGTGGCAATGCCGCTATCCACTACTGGCCGTTATCGGAGAGCGAAGCGCCGGACGGGTTGCCAATGCAGGATAGGACATCGAAGAGGGGATGGTGAGCGCCACGGGTTCGGAGTCATCGCGGAGCGGCCTACCGGAGCGTGACTGACGCTCGGCATAAGGCTTCGTGAGACTCGCGCTGAAGCAAGACTGTGATGCAGCGGAGTCGATCGCCAGCGATGCCATGCGGCTTTGGGGGCGCGGTGTCGAACCTCGGCGACGACGAAGGAATTTTGGTGAGGTCTGGAATTTTTGGCATGTGACGGATATCGATCCCCTATGTGGCCTTCGACAAGAACCGCATCAAGATCACCGAAGAGAACGGCAACCGCATCGCCGCAGCGGATGCCTTTACAAGAAACTCCAACGAAGTTTCGACTGATACCAACTACAGCATTGGGGGTGACTTGAACGATTCATTGGAGTAGCGAAAGGGAAGTGGGAGTATCGCTATTACAGCCTCGCAAAAAATCGCTCGTGACATTGCAGCAAGCTCGCAAGCAATTCAGAACTCACAATCCGGCACATCCGAAATTGCTGGACAAATTTTGGCCATTGAAAGAGCAGATGGAATCCCGTGGCAGGATGTGGAAAGTCTGGGAAGACCAGATACAGAAGCATCCGAACATTTAAATTGGTTTTTTCCATCGGAGGGGAAGGTTTTTAAAGCTACAGCTTACGGTAGGTTTGGGCATTCAATATCAAAAGGCAAAGGGAAAAATTCCCCATTGGAATATTTGCGCCGGGTCGCGGCAACCTACTAAGCGTTCAATGATACTGCCACGATTATTGGAAATTTCCGGCATCCAGACGGCGCACTTGGCTTAGTTCACGCTCAAGATTTTATTGTTAGAAAAAAAGGTTCTAAAAAAATAACTTTTTCGGAGATTGAGCGTTTCCTTTTGAAAAACGGTTTTCTCAAAGATGAGCGCCGTGAAGCAGTTTTTGTTAACAAAAACATTGGAATTGAAGTCGCCGATGCCCACCCGGGCAATTTCGTTAATTCCGAAAATGGCACATTTGTTCCAATCGATGTTCTCGCATTCAAATTTGATGAAACTAAAGGAGTAAACTCCTCCATCCCCAGCCAGTCCGAAATCGAACGGGTGAACGCGCCCTCGGGGGATTGATCTGGAGTCGGGGGGCAAAAAGCCGGGCATAATCGAAGCTCAGCGTTTCCTGTGCGGGTGGCGCCTTCGTATCCCGATTCCCCGATCGGCGTGAAAACTCCTGTAGTGTCAGGACAGGAGTGGAAAAAGCCGAACACGAGCATGCTCGCTTGCGGAGTGGGAGATTTTTATACCAAAAGCAGCTTGCTTTTGGATTTTAAGAGAGGGGCACAGTGCGTCCCGCCTGTGTGCTTTGGCGTGTTCCTTTGCTTCCGCTGGGCAGGGTGCGAGCAAGCAGACCAGTGTCCACACGACCGAGACGGCCGTCCCCCCTTTCTTTTGCGCTGCAAAGTCTAATTTCAAAGAGACAATGGTATTACTCGTCCCATTCGCGAATGGAATGCGAGTCGATCCTTATCCGTGTGAATTGACTCACTCGCCAAGGCGGACGATACCGCGTTGAAATGCGACGGCGGTTGCTTGGGTCCGATCTTGCACGTCGAGTTTGGTAAAGATGTTTTGCAAATGGAACTTCACTGTGGAGGCAGATAAATTCAAGGCGGCGACAATTTCCTTGTTGCTATGGCCGGCGGAAACGAGCTCAAGGACGGCTAGTTCACGGGCGGAAAGATTTTGTTGTTGGCGGCGTTGCTCCAGTTTTTCTGCGAGGCCTTCGCTAAAGTAGGGCTTTCCGACGGCGACGTGGCGTATGGCTTTGATGACTTCAGCGACTTTAGCGGCTTTGGTCACGTAGCCGAGTGCTCCAGCCTCGGTGGCCCGCCAGACGCTTTCCGAGTTCTCAAAGATGGAAAGGAGGACGATGCGGGCATCCGGAAACTCGGCTAGGATCTCGGCGATAACTCCGTCGCCATCGCGATCGGGGAGTTTGAAATCCATCGTCACCACATCTGGGAGGAGCTTGCGATAGAGCGAAACCGCTTTGTGACCGTTCTCTGCCTCACCGACGAGGGTCATGTCGGAGTGCCGTTGGATGGCTTCAGATAGGGCAAAGCGAACCATGGCATGGTCATCGACGATCATGATGCGGGTGGGAGATTTCATGGAAATTTACGTTCTATTGGGAGTGCCTCAGGCGAACTGTAAGGCAGATAAACACGGATTTTTGTTCCGGTGTCGGGATTTGAAGACAGGAAAAACTGGGATTGGATCTTGTTGGCGCGTTCGCGCATGCCAGTGAGGCCGAAATGCCCGACTGGGGGAGGTTGGGTGGAATCAAAGCCGTGACCATTGTCTTCGACTTCCAGGGGCCATCAACAGCGTAGCTCAGATTGCAACGCACATGGGAGGCCTTGCCGTGGCGCAGGGCATTCGTGAGGGCCTCTCGGGCTATGCGAAGGAGGTGGTTCTGTGTGGTCGAGCGAAGCGGTTGCGGGGAGCCTTCGACCGAAAAATCCAACGTGGCATTCGTTTCTCGGATTTTTTCATTTAAGGATTCCCTCATCGCTTCGGGAAGATGCCTTACGAGGACGTCGGGGTTGCGTAGATCGCTTACGGAAGCTCGAGCCTCGAGGCGGCAGTGCTGCAGCATTCGATGCACAAGGGTGAGGCTTCGGTAGGCGGGGCCGTTGGCTTCACCGATTTCTTCCGTGGCATTCTCAAGCTGCATCGAGAGTCCGGTGAGATCCTGCTCTAGGGTGTCGTGGAGTTCTCGAGCGATCCTCTGACGCTCATCCTTGACGACCTCACGTTCCACTTGGCGGGTGATGATTTGCGTCTGAGCGGCCACCCTTCGGCGAAGAAGACTTGTCCAAATCAAGAATGCTAAAATGGCGGCCATGGCAATGCCTAGTGCTAGGAGTAAGCGCTCCAGAGTCCACCAAGGGGCCTTTCGCAACACCGTCACCGCATCTGCTCCTGCGAGATGCACACGAAATCCATCAGCCCATTCCATCCTCGGCATAGGATGAGTGGTGGTCGCTTCGTAGATACCTGTGATTTGAATGAGATCTCGTGGTTCGAGTGGGATGGGATCGGCGTTCGGGGTGGGGATCCATGCTTCGAAATAGGTGTTGCCCGAGCGGCATTGGAGGATGTTTTCCTGGCCCCCAACTCTTATCGCAAGAAACTCGCAATTGAGGGTCACTAATTCGTTGTGAAGTTTGGGTTGAATCCCCAAGTCCGTATTCAAGGGGATAGCTGATGGTATCTGGGCTTGATCCATGATCCTGATTTTTACGGCTCGTAAAATGGGACGAAATGCAGCAACCGTCGCGAAACCTTCAACCTCAACATGGCTGCCTGGAGGATAGACGGCATTTGCCGTCGCATGGACAAAGGTGCTTGCAGTTTCGTCGCGGAGATAGAATCCACCGCTTCTATGCTGGGTCACAATGCCCTCGACCTTAGATATGTCTTCCTGAGAGTTGTCGCTTTGAAGCAATGCATTGATCTTCTTGAGCGGGGCGGAGTCTTCCTTTAAGTTGGTCTCGATCGGCATGATCTGATCGAAGGAGGGAATCAAAAAATGCCGATCGGTCATCTGCTTGTTTTGATTGACGACGGTGCCGCTGATGCCGCGCAGTATCACTCGGCGTTGCATCAAGGCAGCCGCTCGCCGTGCGTTGTCTGCCTGAAACGGTAAGTCCGCTTTGAAGGTCTTGCCGTCGATGTCCAGAACCAGAGTGTAAGAAAATCCGCCTTCCTCGGTTCCGACTACAATCGCTTCGATTTCGACCCATTGAGCATCGATCCAAGGTGAAAACAAATCCTGTCTGGTTACGTGACGCGGTTCCGGCAGTGGCCCCTGTCCTAAGACTTCTGTTTTGGCTTGGACGATGTTTGCAAAGTAAGAAAGTTCGATGTTTGTTTGGCCAATAACGCGGACTCTGGAGCCAAGCTTCAGATTATCGGGGAAAGGCAACTTAATCGCGCACCAACAACTGCTCGTCCCATCGTGAATAATAAACCCAGGCCGCTTGGAATCTAAAAAGAGGGCGGTGCCCTCGATGACCGCCTGCAAACCCTTCGCAGCTTCCTCGTGTGACAAAGCCCTGACCGCCTCAATAGTCCGCAACGGCTTCTCCTCCGCAAAAGCCAGCGAAGTCATGGTCAGCAAGACAAGGAGGATTTTGAACACAGCAGAATCCTAGCATAAACATGGAGTCTCGGGAAATGGGCAAATGGCTAGGGTGGGGGGCGCTCAAAGAAGTCTGCCTGACTTCGGAGGTGGGCAATCGATATGTCCATACGCCGAGATTTAGGGCGAATCTCAACGGTGCATCGCTATCCCGCTTGCGAAAAATGGGAGAGAATACCATTAAAAAAGCGATCAATCCTGACCTTATTTCACAACGGGGTGTGCTTGACCTTTGAACAAAAATGTCAGGTTTTTTTCGCTTTCGGCGTCGTGGATTAAGCCGAGGTCTCGCAATTCGCTTTCGAAGAGTCGCAGGCCCGCGATTTCATCCACAGGCAACCATTCGCCGAGGTATTTGATGACCGTTCGTAGATCGGTTTCAGCTGGATATTCGTCTATGATGGGGATCGCATTGCTGTATTCAGCGAGTCTTCGGCTTTTTGGGCGCTGAGGACGAATGGGCACATCTGGAATTTCCGAAACCTGGATCCACGCATCACTTCGGATCGTGCGGGTGTCTCCGGCGAGCCAAAGTAAGATGGCTCCATCGAAGAGGCAGGTGCGAGAGTGGATGTGGACCTTGGTGCAACTCGGGCGGTTACGGATTTCCTCATACAGCATCAAAGCCGTATCATTCAAAATCAGTCCCGGGCCGAGAAGATCAAGGGTCACATTCTTGTCTTTATTCATGAAGGCCGTTTGCAGCGTCTGAAGCAGCTTCGAGGGGTTGGTGTCTGAGAGGTTGAGATGCATTTGGTAGAGGATCTAATCGAAGTGGTGGTGAGAACGTTGCGTGGGACTAGATGTCGGATTTGCGTTCTGGAACTTTGAGTTTCTGGCCAACACGCAACTGACGTGGGTCGCTGATTCCATTAGCTTGCATGAGGTCGCTGTAAGAGACCTGAAGACGGCGGGAAACGGAGTAAAGGTTGTCGCCGCCGTTGAGGACGTATTCGGTCACTGCGGGCGCTGGCGTGCTTGGTTGACCGGTTGGCCTGGACTGCGCGGTGGGAGCAGGGATGGCTGCTATGGCTTTGGGTGCGGTGGGAGTTGATGTCGCCGCTATGGCGCTGTGTGCGACGGGAGTAGAGGCAGTAGCTATGGCTCTGGGCGCAGCTGGGGATAGTGCCTCGGTATTTGTTGCAACGACGGGTTGGACGCTTGGGCTTGCTGGAATGCTTTGGCGAGTTTCGGTGACTTCTTGAGCTGGATGGCTCGCTTTTTGGGTGGCGAGATATTGGGCTCTCAATGTGCTGTCGGATGCTTTTGCGACGGGGGCTGGTTTGGGTGCCGCTGCAGGCGAGGGGACATGAGCGATCGCTTGAGGAGGCTTGGGTGCCTCGATTTTCTTCTCAGTGGGTGGGGCAAAGAGTGACTTTGGTTTGTCGTTTTCTTTGGATGCCACTTTCGCGGAAGGAAGAGCTTTTTTAGGAACCTGTGGAATCGCTTTCACTTCGGGGGTGGCGCTGGATTGGGGCCAATCATTGCGTGCCACGAAAGCGTCCGAGACGGGACCTTTAGGCGATTCCTCTGCCTTCGCTGCCAATGGCTGGGGGGATTGTCGAAGTTTGATTTTATTGCTCGCGTAGATCCCACCGAGGACGGTGAGATGCAACGCGAGAACGATGACAAAGGCGACTGGGAACGAAATCCCGATTCGCTCAGTCCAAGCTTTTTTTGGAGGTTGAGTGCCGTCGGTTTCGTCAATCCAGTTTGGGTGGCGGGTCGGATAGGTTTTCATCGACCGCTGTATCGTGTATTTTTCTAAAACACGCAAATCGCCAAAGCCCTCAGAGGTCCATTTCAAATGCCTCTAGCGCCATTCAAGGATCAGTAGAATCCGTTCAACCCACAAAAACGACCATTCGTTGAAAATGCAAAAAAGGGCGTTTTTAAACCGACTTTAAACGACGGAATTCCGTGCTGTGGCGTCGAGATAATTCGACCTTCACGCCATTGGCCATAGTCAGAATCATGAAGCCCCCTTCGATGTCTTCCACATTGGCGACATGGTCGAGGTTGATCGCATGGCTTCGGCTAGCGGAAAAAAAGAGATCCGGATCTAGGCGGTCGCGGACGCTCTTAAGGGTGCCGTTGATGGTGATCCCTCGGCCGTCACCGAGAATGAGACGGGTGTAAGTTTCGGAGGCTTCTAGCACCTGAATGTCGCCGACTCGGAGAAGGCTATTTTGATCGATTCAGTTCTTTAGGTTTTGCAAAGAGCTCAAGTTTGTAAGTTTTAAGCCCGAATCCAGCAGAATTAACCACAACCGACCAAAGGGAGATAGATTGCCGAAGGCAACCCTGAAGGAGTGAACAACGTGAATCAAAGATCACAGAGGATGAGCTGTTTATCATTTGATGTGGTTGAAAAGATTTGTGCGACATCAAATAACATCCGGACCCTTTCCTAAAAATCCGTTTTCGGGTTAAGTCGCGAACCGAAATCTCGGGGCTTGGAATTTAACTAACAGCGCGTGATCCTAGGCAGCTTGGATTGACGGAAAAAGCAAAGCCCCAACAAGCCGGCTTTCAGTAGACTTTTTTTAAATGATGGACTGCTGTTACGGTTCCAGCGGATGATGGGTCACTGAAGCCTAAAGTAGGTGAGTATGTGGGACGGACGTCTTTTACACGGGCAAAATATTTTTTTTCTGTGGATCCTGAAATCCTGTCGAATTTCTGCGGCTTTATTCCTTGGGTTCCTCAACCCCGTAAAACTTAACGCCCATTTCAATTTTTTCGCGTCCGTTGGCAAGTCGCCATTTATTGGAATCGCGGAGGGAATAAATGCACCCACAGTATTCCTGCTGGTAGAACTGCTCGCGTTTTGAAATCTCGAGCATGCGTTGGGCGCCGCCGCCTTTGCGCCAGTTGAATTCCCAGTAGGAAAGATCGGGGTATTTTGCAGCGGCACGAACTCCACAGCCATTGATCTGGTCCATGTCCTTCCAGCGAGAAATGCCTAAGCAACTCGTGATAACGGGAAATCCATTTTCATGGGCATAGAGAGCCGTGCGGTCGAAGCGCATGTCGAAGCACATCGTGCAGCGCGCGCCCTTCTCGGGTTCCCATTCCAAGCCTTTGGCTCGAGCGAACCAATTGTCCGTATCGTAATCCGCATCCACAAAGGGGACGCCTTCTTTTTCGGCGAAGCGGATATTCTCGGCCTTGCGGAGTTCGTATTCTTCTCGAGGGTGGATATTCGGATTGTAGAAGTAAATCGTGTAGTCGATCTCAGAAGCTGCCATGGCCTCCATCACTTCGCCGGAGCAGGGGGCGCAGCACGAGTGGAGGAGAACTTTTTTGTTCCCTCCTGGAGCCTCGATGACTGGCCGAGTGCTCGGTTGCGGTGATGGATTTTGATTTTTCAAATCAAAGAGGGGCAGCTTTAGTGTGAGATGGATTTTTCCGATGTGGCTTAGGCCTTCGCTTTGCCTTGGCTTGCCACAGCGTTCATGGCAGCGGCGATCGCCTCTTGGTCACCGAGGTAGTAGCTTTTGATCGGCTTGAGATTTTCATCCAACTCGTAAACGAGGGGAATGCCGGTAGGGATGTTGAGCTTGAGGACTTGTTCCTCGGTGAGGTTGTCGAGGTACTTGACCAGAGCGCGAAGGCTGTTCCCATGGGCGGCAATGATAACGCGTTTGCCGGATTTCACCGTCGGTGCAATTTTTTCATGCCACAGCGGGAGAAAGCGCTCGACGGTATCTTTGAGGCATTCGGTGAGCGGAAGTTGGGATTCGGAAATGCCAGCATAGCGTGGATCGTGTCCGGGCCAGCGCTCGTCAGATTTTTCGAGTGGGGGTGGGGGAATGTCGTAACTGCGACGCCAGACTAGGACTTGTTCGTCACCAAACTTTGCCGCTGTTTCAGATTTATTGAGACCTTGAAGGGCACCATAATGACGCTCGTTGAGCCCAGAGCGTATTGAGGGCGCGTTTGAGAACGGAAACGTAGGCAATATCGAAGCTGAATCCTTCTTTTTTGAGGAGTTCGCCGGCGGCCTTGGCTTCGGAGCGACCTTTGTCGCTGAGTTCGACGTCGTGCCAACCAGTGAAGCGGTTTTCTTTGTTCCAGGTGCTTTCGCCGTGGCGGATGAGGACAAGTTTATACATTGGGTGAATTTTTTCTAAATAGGACCGCTGTTTTATAGCCGTCGGTGAAGCGTCCTGGCAAGAATCCAAAAATTCGTTACGGCGGGCCTTCTCGTCGAACTGGAATTTTGAGGCTTTCCGGTTGCCTACTCTCCTTGTTGAATCGTGTCCATGACATTGAACGATCGGATCCAGGGGGGGATGGCTGTGGTGCGGGCGCTATCGAGTCCCAAGGCTTTTCGGATCGCCCTAGGCATCTGGATCGTTTACGCGGCCATCATTGCGATCCTTGTCGCGGCGCAACCCAATAAACGCACGGTGACTCCCGAATATCGGAAAGCCTCCATCGAATGGTGGGCGGGCAATCCCATCTACAAAGGACGAATGCATGGGTATCTTTACTTGCCGCATTGTGCGATCCTCTACACGCCCTACACATGGCTTCCACTCAGGGTGGGGGAGGTCGCTTGGAGGTTCACTGCGATCGGGCTCTTTGGTTGGTGTATCTGGAGATTGTGCTCCGTTTTTGGTGGCGAGCGTCGAAATTGGTGGTTTCTGGTTGCCTCCGTAGGGGCTTTGCCCGCCAGTTTATCTTGCGCGAGGAATGGTCAAGCGAATCTGCCTATGGCTGCGCTGCTCGCCTTTGCGGCTGTGGATCTCGGTCGGGGCGCTTGGAACCGGAGCGCTATGTCACTGATTTTGTCATTTGCACTCAAGCCATTGGGGGCGGTTCCGTGTCTTCTCGCTGGCGCCTGCTATTCTCGAAAAATGGTTTTCCGACTCGGGCTAGCTCTTATTTTTCTTGGGCTCATCAGTTTTGTCCACTTCCGCCCCGAGTACGTTATCGAGCAATATAAAATGATGGTCGAAACGCTGAGAGTCGCTGGGCAACCGAACCAGCGGTTATTTTGCGATGTGCAGGGACTTTTAATCACCTTCGGGATCATGCCCGCAGCGAAATGGATGTTGGGGATACGCGTTCTTGCTGCTGTCGGAGCCCTCTGGGCGGCGATCTTGGCTCTGCAACGCTATGAGGCCGCACGAGGGGCTTTTGTTTGCATGATGCTATCGGCTCTTTACCTCGTTCTCTTCAATCCTCGGACGGAAACAAATTCCTATGTTCTTCTAGCCCCGTTTCTGGGTGTGCTGATCGCCGAATGCGCGAGACAACCACGCCTGCTCAGTCGTTTTCTGTGGCTGTCTGGGTTTGCATTGATCCTCACGTGTGAAAATTGGGGGGCATTGCATAAGTGGACCAACTTGTGGCTCAAGGCGACGGCGTCTCTCGTTTTTTCCTGTTATCTTGTTAGGGATATCTATCTCGCTCGCGATCCACTAGGTCTGCGCAAACCTGACCCCGAGTAGGTCTGCAGTGATTCTAGCAGTCTGTCGGGGTAAAAAATGTCGCAGGTCAAAAATCCAGATTCCCCATTTTAAAAAATCGGGCTCTTTGATTTTTACGGAGTCTGAATTCTCTCATCTGAAGTCTATTATCATAAAAAGGCCTAATTCGGCCCTTCTTTACTCTTCACGGAGATTGGTTCCAACGATGTGGAGGCGTTTGAGGTTGTAAGGCCAGGCAGGCCAGATTCTATTCTAAACTCAATCTTGCGTGCCCTTGTAGTGGAAATCGCCGGAATCCTATCACCTCCTTTATGATTCCAAAGATGGGTTCTACCGTTTGCGGACTCAATTTGTAGATTGCTCGCCCTGCTGCGGTGGATGTGCGGTGCTTCATCTTCTCTCCAAACTCGGGATCCGCTGATGGAGGTTGGAGATCTTTACTTTTTTTCAATTGCTTGACGCTGTGCCCGTGGGGTTCGTCTTACCCTTGGATTTGTATGCAGTTCACCGGGGACGGGGAGCCTGAATCATGATTCTTTGCGTGAAGCTGTCCTCGGATAAATCGGTGGTTCTCAGATGCGCGAGGTGGGAATCAAAAACCTCCATAGCATCACTGCGGTTCATGATGTCTTGGGAGAAGCGAAGCTGGAGGCGCTGATTGTAGTCACGGAAATCGATCCGAACTTTCCCGACCGTGAGGATTTGGATGACCACGGTGAGTGCTTGGGCGTTTGAGTAGCCGACTTTAAGAACAAGCTCCTCAATTTTGTCACCAAGGGTGCAGTACGTTGGTTTGGATTTATCGGTGGAGAAAGCGGCCAGTTGCTGGGTCCGTGTTTCCAGAAGCATGATTTCAGTCGCAGGTTTTATCATTTTCATAGGTAAGAGATTTTTTTGATTTTGATCGGAGAAAATCCACCACTCTTGTGTGCCAATTTTGAAACATTCGAGACCCGTGGCTGCATACCTTATTTATCGGCTGGCTTAATCCACACTTCGACGCGGCGATTTTTCGCGCGGCCGAATGGATTAGAGTTGCTGGCGAGTGGTAAAACAGATCCCACGGCCTCGATCCCTTGGGGACTCAAGCCTCGCACTTCCAACTCGCTCGATACCAATTCTGCAAATTTTCGGGAACGCTCAAGATCGACTTGCTCATCTCCCGAGGAATCGGAAAAGCCGACCAGAAAAATTTGAGATTTTGCAAGCTCTGGGCGGGTCAGGGCGTCAACAAGGCGATACAAATCCCTCGATGCCTTGGTATCCAGTTGAGATTCGTCGGGAGTGAAGCGCAGGTTCAAGCTGAGCCGCTGGGCACCTTTGGCGAGGGTCACATATGTCTGAGGTGCTTCGGGCGGCACCTTGATACTGTGGGGATCGATGGATTGTTTGATGAATCCGGATTTGCTCACGATTTCCTGACCCTCGTTTCCAAGGGAAAACTCCAATAGTTCCCTCGTCCAGGCGGAGGTAGGCACTGGAGCAGAATAAAAAAACAGGCGACGCGAGAGGACATAGTCCTCGGTGACCACGGTGAAGGCCGTTGGCATCAGCGGAGCGCACTCGCCGTCGCCGACAGCGATGGCTTTGCAATCTTTGATATATGGCAGCCCGACGAAACCGATCCCATCAGGGTCGTTCGAAACGTTCGTCGAGAGTTCCGAGCTGTCCTCGATACGCGTCGCATCCGTGCTCAGGGACTTGTTTCCCATTACCATGGACTGGAAGGAGTCAAAGGTGCCGGAATTGGCGTCCCGTGCATACAAGTGGATTCGCCCCCCTTTTGCCCGCCCTAGTTCAGACCAGTCTCGAAGCGATCCAGAGAAGATTTCGGCGATCTGGTCTATATTGAGGCGCGAAACTGGGTTGCCCGAGTGGACGATCACAGCGAGTCCATCCAGTCCGATGACATGCTCACAGGCGGGAGTCCGCAAGTCGCCAACGCCTCTGCTCATTAAATCAGCACGAACATCCTCCCGCACCTCGCTCGAGGACATGGCAAGGTCGCAAGTGGCATTTGAAAGGCTGACAAATCCTGTTTTTGAGCCGTGGGAGTGGATTTCTACACTGCCAAGGGTTGTCTTGTTTGGCATTTCAAAAATGATTCGTTTCTCCATCGGTGTGCCGCCCTGTTCCGCGGAGATTGCAGTAGCCCCCTTCTTTCGGAGAAACCCCTCCACAAGGGCTGGGGCCAATTTTGAGCCGATCGTGTTGGATCCATGTATTCGCAAAGCCGGCTCTCCCGAATTGGGAAGGTTGGCGTCATGCCCAGCACCGGATTTCCAACTTGCAGAGAGCCAGAAGACGCCGATGAGCGCCATCACTGCCGTGCCAACGAGCACCGAGAGGCCTCTGGCTTTCGGCTTCGAATGGGGAGGGGTAGGATTGGAGGCTTCAAGCAAGGGCTCCGTTTGATGCTGATTTAGGGACGGCAGGCCCATTTCATTGAATTGAAAAGAGGCAGTCTCATCGCTGGTCGGCTGGTTCGAGGGCTTAAGTGCTGGGGCTTGGTAATGGATGCTGCGGGTGGAAGCCTGCCGTTTCCCGGTTATTATTTCCAATTCATTGAGGGCTTGGGTGCCTTTGGCAGGGCGTTCAGAGGGGCTTCTTGAAATCAATCCCATGATCCAGTCGGCCATCGCTGGAGGCAGGTCCCGTCGGAACACGGAGATGTGCCGCACCGAGTGGGTCAGATTGGCTTCTAGGATACCTTCTTTTGTTTTTGCAGTGAAAGGGGGGAAGCCGGTTAGCGCGAAGTAAAAAACACACCCTAGTGAGAAGATGTCGCTCTGTTCATTGGCCGGTGAGCCTTCGATTTGTTCGGGAGCGATCCAATGGATCGAGCCGGAGACCGAGTCTTCGGGTTTAAGCTCTTCTAGGCTTCCGTCCTGGGTGAACGTTGCAATTCCGAAATCCAATATTTTGACTTGGTAGGATCCCGTAGGTAACCGGGACAACATGATGTTTGCGGGTTTGAGGTCTCGATGGATCAATCCTGCATGGTGTGCGCTGCAGAGTCCCTCAAGGCATTGCCTAGCAATATCAATAAAAACGGAGGTTTCGAGAGGCGCCGATTCAACCATGCGCTCGAGCGTTTCCCCTTGGATATACTCCATCACGATGTAGGGCACATCCCCCTCGATTCCCAAATCGTAAATGGTAACGATGTTGGAGTGTTTCAATGTGGCCAGACACATGGCCTCCTGCCAGGTACTGCGAACATCATTCCCATTGAGGTTCCCTACTTTGACTTGCTTGATCGCAACTGTGCGTCGCAGATGTTTGTCCCAAGCTGTGTAAACCTCGCCTGTGCCACCCTCTCCAAGCAGGGTCTTAAAATGGTAGCGCGAAGCGAGAGACTGTGAAATAGCGCTGATGGACATAAGAAACTCTGTTTAATAAGGCTTTGCCTTGAGGAAGCACTCTGCACTTTGTAACAATTGCGTCACCTTCGCCTCGCCCATTTCCGCTTTGGCTCGACGCAGTGCGGCTTAGCGTTCCACACGCCGCTGAACCTCACTTGGAATCGTCAGCCCGTCTTTTAGCAGAGTCGAATCGGCTCGCTCGGCCTTTGCCAGCAGTTCCCTGATTTCCATTTCAAGATCGTTGAGTTTCTTTATTATATTACGGATCAGAACATATCTAAATGCTAATTCCGACAGGCTGCTAGAGGGTCTTGGTTTCTTGGTAAAAGCGCATGAGATTTTTCTTCTTTCTTGTTTAGGTAATTGTCGTGTTCTAGTTCTTGTGCTGACATAGGTCGCCCTCAATAATGCCTATTCGAATTCTCACATTTAACATTCAAAATGGTCAGCCATGGATTGATGGCGATCCTTTTACGTCTGTCATGGACTTGGATGGGGTGGCGCACTTTATTTACGAGCAAGGGGCGGACATCATTTGCCTTCAGGAAGTGGAGCGAGGATTCGATGGTGGTCGGCAGATCACCCCCCCGCCCAATTACGGTAGGCTTCGGGAAATGCTTGGAAGCTATGATTCGGTTTTTTCTTATCCCCTTCAGAATGACACGGAGATTCCATTCGGTCTCGGGTTGGCTATTTTTTCAAAAACTCCACTTCGTGATTTTCAAAAGATCGATTTGCCTGCGGCAGATATTGAATTTGAGTTCCAAGGGAAAATGCGAAAGGCCTCATCTCGGCTCCTGATCGAGGCCAGCACAACGATTGATGGTCGAGATGTCAGATTGATGAACACGCACCTTCAGGCATTTTTTATGATCGGAAGTTCAAGTGACGCGCATCCGGAGCAACGTAATTTCATTGAGCAGCGACTGAAACTTCACTCGGGTCGAGCAACGATCTTGGCGGGGGATATGAACTCGGCGCCTGAGGAGAGTATCGTTCAGCAATTTGCCGATGTGGGATTCCATACAGCTCAAAACGCGGAGATCACTTGGCGCAGGCGCCCCTACATAGTAGATCACATTTTCTTTAATTCAGAATTCGTCCTCGAATCATGCCGCGTGATTCATACGGATGTCTCCGATCACCTCCCTCTTGTAGCGAATTTGGAATTTCGCTAGCGGTCGCTTGGCTTTTTTGGTGTGCCGCCGAGGGCTGGGATGCGAGGGATGATTTTCGCGCTCCAGTTTGGCTCCGCCATGGTGCCATTTGAGTAGTATTCGAAAAGCTTGCTGACAGGAAAAAAAACGAGTCCAGGGATTCCTTGCGCATTAATACGCATGCTCATGTCCAAGCCACCGGTGAGTAAATGGATATTTCCATCACCATACATACTGAAACCTCGTCCTTGAATTTCGATGTTCTTGGTTGTGACTTTTTCGTTCGCGACGGTGAAATCCGCCGTAGCCGTGCGGGCATGATTGTAAACGACACCTGGAATAACCGTCCCCAGAATGTAGGAAAATGGGCCGAGAAGCGGAATCGCAAAGACGTTGCCGTCTTCGATTCGGAGACTCCCTTTGCCGATCATCTGGGACTCTTCTTTCATCCGTGCATTGAATTGATATTTGCCGCTGAGGACGCCCTTTGAGTCATCGTAGCCAAAGTAGAGATCGGTGAGTTTCGAAAAATTAACACGCGAGAGTGTGAGATTTGCGCTGAATACGGGATCTAAAGGATTGATCGAGACATTAGCTTCCACGGCTACGTTACCGCCCATGAGGTCGGCTCTTTTGACGTTAGCGACCACTCTATTATTGAGGATGTCCACTTTTGCACTCGTGCGTCCGAATGAAAGCGTCTTGTTGAGGAGATCGTAGTCCAGACCAGCAGGGGACTCGACTTGTATGGCGAGGTTATTTTTCGTCGGGTCGCGCATGTGAACCTTCCCTTGAACGACCAGGCTCGGTGCGGAGTGAAAACGATAAGGGCTGATTGTTTTTGCAATCTTAGGATCGATCCATGTCATCACATCAAGCGGAACAAGGGTGGAGCGGATTTTCTCAAGGCGAACCTCCTGCTTACCGACATCATAGGCAACGATGCCTGAAGCTCGCCCGTCACCAGATGCAACGAGGATATTATTGAAAGTGGCGCACGCATTGGAGATTTCGAAATCGGACTCCACACGATCCATCCAAGCTCCCCTCATGGCGGTTCGTCCGAGTTTGAGATGTCCTTTTCCACGCATATTCGCGAAGTCAAGATTCGGGGATTGCAGAGAAACCGTAATGTCGGGAGTCTGAGTGAACTCTGTGCTGTTAAGGACGTCGCGAGCCTTTGTCCCTACCAGCGGTGTAATGTCAGTCGGCGGGATGGTATTGTGCAATACGATGCGAAGGTCATCTTTGGCGATCCAGAGATTTCCTTCGAGGGCGCCGCGTTGGGTCTTCACAAGAATGTCGCGCGCATAAAAAAGCCCATCCTTCCAAGCAAAACTACACCCCACATCAGTAAAGCTGACCGTATCGAAAAGAATGCTTGGGGCCGCAAAGCTGCCTGTAACGTGAAACTCTGGTTTCTCAGAACCGAATATCATTTCGATTTCAGCATCAAGACGCGGAGGTTCAGTGAAATTAAGTTTTTGTATTTCCCCGTTGTTTGGCGCTACGGAATGCAGCAAGGAGGTCGGATTGAGCGAGGATATTAAAGAGACTGTCGATTTGGATTTATTGCGGTCCCATTCCCCAGAGGCCTGTAGACTGCCTTGCTTGTCTTTCAATTGGATGATCGGAATGCGAAGAATGCTCTGTGCGTATTCACCCGAGAGGTTGAGAGAAGCAAGGCTCCCTTTTTTGTGGACTATGCGTGGTGATGACAAACGGAAATGCGGTACTTTAAGGGAATCCGGATGAGTGGCATCAATTTCAAAATCGGCCACAAAGACAGGCGGTCCGTCGGGAAAGGAAAATTCCGCCAAAGTCTTCGTGACAGAGTTTAATGCGGCGAGCGGATTCGTTGCGTCGGCATTGTCAGCTGGTGGCTCCATTTTAAAATCCAAAGGATTGAGGATTTCTCCACTGATCTTGATCTGAATTCCCGCAATGACACCCTCAAGCAGGCTCAGTCGCAGGCGGTCCCCGAGTATCACGATCTCACCATGGATATCTTCGACTTTCAATCGAGCAGCGGGATCGTTTTCGTTAAGAGGAATCGATGCGCTAGCGTTGAAAAGACTCAGACGGTCAACAATCAGAGACCTGTGCATGAGTTGGCTAAGATTGAGTGAGATAGCCAGCGTGTCGAGAGTGCCCAATGTCCGTCCGTGATGTTTCGTTTCACGCACAACCACATTTTTAGCGAGCAATCCGATAAAGGGATCCAGTGCCAGTTTGCCTATTTGAACTTCGACCAGCGGACTGCTTAATGCGGCCCCTAGAGCTTCCTTGGCTCCAAAGCCTATGCCCTGAAAGCGCAAGTAATACGCAGCGGCAGGAACGCCCACAAAAATCACCACCAGCGCCAGGCGGATGAAATTTTTGAAAAAATAATAAATGACAGGATGAACTCGCATCTACTCGATCACATAAGATGTAGCGGATCGATGTCCACAGCCACAAAAACGTCTTCAGGCATGGTCAAAGTCTCCAATGTTTCTTTAGCAAGTCGGGATAGATGCATCGAGGATGATCCACGCATCGAGACTTGGAATCGATGGTAGGTCTTGGCTTTCTCGAGTGGCGCAGGCACACCTTCTCCGATGGTGATTCCCTCCCTTGCAGCCGATTTGAGCTTCCGAGAAAGTGTCTGAGCGGAAAATTCCACCCGCTCGCGAACAGTTCCGCGCAGTGTGATCATAGCCATTCGTCCAAATGGCGGGTACGAGAACTTCTCTCGAAATTCCATCTCTTGTTCCATAAATCCCTGAAAGTCGTGATGCCGTGCAAACTGAATAGAAGGGCTGAAAGGAGTGAACGTCTGCACATAGACCTCACCCTCCATCTCGCCCCGGCCCGCGCGACCAGCGACCTGGGTGAGAAGTTGAAATGTACGCTCTCCAGCACGGAAATCGGGGACATGGAGTCCGAGATCGGCATTCACGATCCCCACCAGTGTTACATTTGGGAAGTGAAGCCCCTTCGCGATCATCTGAGTTCCAACCAGGATATCGATCTTGCCTTCTTTGAAGGCGCCAAGAGTCTCGCGATAAGCATCCTTGCGAGTCATTGAGTCGGCATCCATGCGGGCGATGCGGGCCTTTGGAAAAATCTTTTTTAGGGCTTCTTCAACTTTTTGAGTTCCGACGCCGGCGAAGCGGATTTTCGGATCGGAGCACTTTGGGCAGGCCTTCGGGGCTTTGCGTGTGTGTCCGCAAATGTGGCAAACGAGACGTTCTGCAGCGCGATGGTAGGTGAGGGAAACGCTACAGTCTGGGCATTGGCAGACATGGCCACACGCCTCGCAGATCATCGATGTGGAAAATCCGCGACGGTTGAGAAAGAGAATAGTCTGTTCACCCTTAGCCATCCTACCCTCGATGGCCTCATAGAGTGGGCGAGCTAAAATACCGCCCTCTGGTGTAGAGCGAGCCTGACGACGTAAATCAACTACGCGAACGACGGGCATGCTCTTGTCGTCCACTCGCTGATTCAGTCTCACCAGTCGATATTTACCGATTTGTGAATTATGCCAACTTTCTAAGCAGGGAGTAGCGCTGCCAAGAATGACAGCCGCTCCTTCACGGGATCCACGAAGAACTGCCATGTCTCGGGCGTTGTACCTTGGAGCTTCGTCCTGCTTATAGGATCCTTCGTGCTCTTCATCCACGATGATCACACCGAGATTTTCCAACGGAGCGAAAATGGAGCTTCTGGCTCCGATAACAATGCGTGCGGATCCGTCGTGGATTTTGTGCCACTCGTCGTGTCGCTCTCCCTCTGAGAGGTGGCTGTGTAGAACGGCAATACGGTCTTGTATATCAGCAAAGCGGGATTTGAAACGCTCTACGGTTTGAGGGGTCAGTGCGATTTCAGGAACCAGCACAAGGGCCGTCCGGCCTTGATCGAGGGCTTCCCGAATGGCGCGAAGGTAGATCTCGGTTTTGCCCGAACCCGTGACGCCGAAAAGTAAAATAGGCTGCCCCGGTTTTTCCATGGCATACCGGACGGCAATCATGGCTTCCGACTGCTCCGCATTCAGTATCAACTCGGCATTGGCAACGAAACGCTCGGAGTAAGGATTGCGACCAACAACGGTTGCCTCGATCACAACCAATCCATTTTTTTCCAGAGTTCGGTAAACGCTATCGCTCACGCCGGCTTGATCCGCAGCTGTCGAGACGGGTAGGGGGCCGTCTGCTTTGATGAGAACTCGTAGGGCATCGGCTTGTCGTGGGGCTTTTCGTGACAATGCTTCGAGTTGGTCCTGCGTTATAGGGGCAAGCAAGCGTGCAGAATTTTGTTTTTTGACGGAGACACGACCATCGCGCACCGCCACAGGAAGGACGCTGCAAACAGCTGTTTCAAGGGGACAGCAGTAATAGTCGGCCATCCATCGTGCGAGTTCCAGTAGGGCCGGGCGGATCATCGGTTTCTCATCCAGGAGCTGGCTGATGTCGCGCACGGAATTGAATTCGCAAGTCGCTAGCACTTCGATCACGGTGCCCGTAAGCAGCCGGGTTCGAATAGGGACGCGTACCCGCGATCCAACACCGATCAGGTTCGTCATCGATTCCGGTATTCGATAGTCAAGCAATCGACCGGCGGCCTGGTCGGGTAATACTCTCGCAAACATTCAACGCAATATCGCCATCCGTGAGTCCCACCGCAAGCCCGCTCATCCTACGATGCGATGGTCGAAATAAATATTTTTAAAATAATCCTTGCCATTTGAAGAGTCTTAGATACTTTTGAAATTGTTCTGGGGGGAACAACTGCCCGTTGTAGCATTCGCTGCGACGGGCAGTATCTTTTTAGGGGTGCCAACATTCTTGAAAAAACCTCTAATGCTTGTGTTGACATTGCCCTGTTGCCCGATATGATTTGCCTCCCGTTTATATAAATCATTTTTATGGCCTACACTGAAGTTATTCTTACCGCGAACATTCCGAACCTCGGCGCTGAAGCAGATATCGTTAAAGTCCGCCGTGGCTTTGCTCGCAATTTTTTGTTCCCACAAGGCAAAGCACTCGAGATCACCGCTGGTTCGACCCGCCAAATCAATCACCTCAAGGCTAAGCGCGCTGAACGTGAAGCTCGCGAAATTACTGCAGCCGAAGAACTTGCTTCCAAAATCAACAAGCTCTCACCCGTATTCACTCTCGAAGCAGGAGCCTCTGGCAAAGCTTTCGGATCTGTCACGGCCAAAGACATTCATGATCGTCTCGTTCAAGACCTCAAATTGGAAGACCTTCCCAAGCATGCAGTTGTCCTTGAGAAAGCGATCAAAGAAAGCGGTGCTCATACCGTAAGCGTCAAAGTTCACGCTGACGTCACAGCTACGCTTAAAGTTCAAGTGAACGTCCACGTTCCAGCTAGTGCTGAAGCACCTGCCGCTGGTGATGACTCTGCTGAACGCAAGCCCCGTCGTAAAGTCAGCAACAAAGAATAGGCTTCAATAAGATCTTCCGGGAAAGTTGTCTCAAATTGAGATAACTTTCCCGTTTTTCTTTTGGCAAATTCGAGATAACCTCTTCAGCTAATTCCCCCTTCGGTTTTAACTTCGTCAATTCCACTTATTTTTATCCATGCCTTCATCAGCTGCTGAGCCAACCGCAGGCAACAATTCACCCGCGAATGGTGCTGGGGAAGGGAAGGGTAAAAAGAAAAAAATCGTTGATTACAATCAGCGCGCCAGTGCTTATCTGCCCGACGTTCACCGGGCACTCCCACAAAGTATAGATGCGGAGAAGGGCCTTCTAGGCTCGATCTTGCATTCGGCCACGGTCCTCGATGATTGCATCTCGCAGATGGAGGCGAAGCATTTTCACCTCCCATCCCATCAAAAGATATTTGAGGTGCTTGTGGAGATGCGGAATACGGGTCGCCCGATCGATCTGATTGCTCTCACTCAAATTCTCGAAGACCGACGGATGCTGGATGAGGTTGGCGGAGCCGGAATTGTCACCGAGCTTTTTACTTTTGTTCCCACCGCTGCCAATGCGGATTACTACCGAGAGATCATTCGCGAAAAGTTCCTCCTTCGGCAAGTGATCGGAACTTGCACGGAATACGTGGCCCGCTCTTATGAGGAGCAGGGGGATGTAAAAATCCTTCTCGACGAAGTCGAGGCGCGCGTTCTCTCTATCGGCGAAGAACGCTTTCGTTCGACGATGCCCACACTTAAGGAAATGGTCGATCAGGCCATCGATGGCATTGAGAAACTTGTTACCACGCGAGGCAGCATTACTGGGCTTCCGACGGGTTTCGCCTCTCTTGATAGGATGACGAATGGTCTTCACGAAGGTGAAATGTTTGTTATTGCGGCACGTCCCTCGATGGGAAAGACCGCTTTCGCAATGAATATTGCGGAGCATGTGGCTATCGATGGCAATAAGCCCGTGGCCGTATTCAGCCTGGAAATGAGCTCTCAACAACTCGTACAGCGATTGCTTTGCTCACGCGCTCGAGTGAACGGACAAAAAATCCGCGAAGGGTTCTTTGGCAAGCATGAGATGACTAGCATCAGTGTCACTGCTGGCGTGCTTTCTAAAGCAAAAATCTTCGTCGATGACACTCCAGGCCTGAGCATTCTGGAGTTAAGGGCGAAAGCCCGGCGGTTACGTAATCGCGAAAAGATTGAGTTGATCGTGATTGATTACCTTCAGCTCCTCCGCTCGAACTCGAAAAGGGGACAGGACAATCGTCAGATTGAAATTCAGGAAATTTCATACGGCATCAAAGCCCTTGCGAAGGAATTAAAAATTCCTGTCATCGTCCTTGCCCAGCTGAACCGAAATCCGGAACAACGCACGGGGGGTGATGGAAAAGGTCGCCCCCGCCTCAGCGACCTCCGTGAGTCTGGAACAATCGAACAGGATGCCGACGTTGTTGGACTACTCGTGCGTGAAAAATACTACGCCGAGGACGAGGAAACCAAAAAAGAGGCTGCTGGTAAGGCCACGCTCATTATTGCGAAACAGCGTAATGGTCCGACTGGGGATATTCTTCTCACTTTCCTCGAGGAATACACCCGATTTGAAGAGCGCGCCGATGATCGGCGCGAAGATCAGTAAGTCGCGTTATCTTTTGTTGGAAATCCGCTGGGCTCTTTTTACTCAAAGTCCAACGTCATATCGCGGAATTTGTTGATATCAGCCTGTTCGGCAAGTTTCGCTGTGATTCCGCGGATCCGCTGACTCAGAGTCGTCGCCAGACCAATCATGAGTACGATTCCAGCTGAGTTGTAGTTATTAAGAAACTCTTCCAAGTCTTGACGATTGATCACCCAATACTGTGAAGGTTCTACAGCTACCACCGAGCAAACAGCGCTGGATGGGTCAAAAAGATCTATCTCGCCGACCCACTCACCGGCTTCGATTCTGCCAAGCATGATATCATTTCCGTCATCGACTCGGCGTGCATGCATCAAGCCGGACAGGGTGAAGAAAAGTTTACCATGAGATTGCCCTTGGTCGATCAGTACTGTGCCGATTTGAGCTAAATGAAACGTACCGTAGGAGCTGAGTGTATCACGGTCTTCCTCAGAAAGATTAGCAACGATGCCTACGGCTGGAAGTTTTGGTGTAGAAAATGACATAACATATTACAATTACTAATCCTACTCGATTGAGGCAATCCGCAAATCGCTATCATACGGCACTTGTGCGGAGGCGAGCGTATCAGTTTCCAAATACGAGGCGGCAGATGATGATTGATGCGATAACGCCCGCTATATCGGCTATGAGTCCGGCAGGGACAGCGTGACGGCTCCGTCTAACTGCGACTGAACCAAAATAAACGGCGATGACATAAAATGTCGTTTCGGTGCTACCGAGGACCGTCGCACCCATTTTCGCGATGAGGCTGTCTGGACCTTGGCTCTGTAATAATTCTGCAAAAATGGCGTTCGATCCACTCCCACTAAGTGGTCGCATAAGGACCAAGGGAAAGAGCTCGGTTGGCAGTTGGATGGCGGTAAGAATAGGTCCTATAGCTTTCGCCAGGATGTCGATTCCCCCTGCGGCTCGAAACATGGCGACTGCTGAGATGATGGCGACAAGATAGGGAATAATTCTGACCGAGACTTGAAAACCCTCTTTTGCTCCCTCAATAAATTCCTCGTAGACGGAAACGCGGCAAAGTGAGGCGTAGAGGGGAAAAAAGGCGATGAGAAAAGGGATGGCTAAATACGATACGGCCTCCACTACGCTCACGAGCAGACTTTTTGACTCGTGCGATGAGGCAATGAAGTTCCAGCCAAACCAGAGAAAACATCCAGCAAAGGCAACGAGGACGAGATTGCCCAACCACGTTGGTGAGACGAACAATTCTTCGTTGGAGGAGATCTCTTCTGTGCTTTCTTTAATCGGCTTTTCCGAGGGGGTCAGAGCGTAGATCGGCAAGCGCTCAAGTGTCTTCACGGCGAGAATGCCAGCTAGAGTTGAGCAGCAGGTGGCGAAAAATGCGGTTCCGATAATGGCCGTAGGGTTCTTTGATCCAGCGGCGGCAAGGAGGGCGACTGTCGTGGCCGGTATGAGTTGAATGGAACTAGTGTTGATAGCCAGAAATGTGCACATGGCATTTGTAGCGGTTCCTGGGCGGGTATTGAGTTTTTCCAAATCTTGCATTGCCCGCAGTCCTAGTGGCGTTGCGGCGTTGCTGAGACCGAGCATATTTGCTGCCATGTTCATAACCATAGACCCCATGGCAGGATGGTTTGCTGGAACATCGGGAAAGAGCCAGCAGAGGAGGGGACGAAGCGCTTTTGCAAGGAGGTTCACCAATCCAGATTTCTCAGCGATCTTCATCAGGCCAAGCCAAAGAGCCATGACTCCAGCGAGAGGAAGAGCGATTGTCATAACGGCATTCTTGCAAGCGTCGAATGCAGCGTTTGTCACTTCCTGCAAATGACCAGTAAACCCTCCAAGAAGAACGGCGACGAGGACGAGCCCAAGCCAGATGTAATTCAACATGTGTTCAACATGCATGATGATGACCCTAGGCGAAAAGCGCAAAACGGGTGCTGGATCGTAGAATTGATTTTCTGAATCTGACGATGTAGGTTGGCAGGTATGTTCCGCCCTGCACGGCTTGGGATACTTGTTGCCCTTTTTGTTACCGCCAGCCTGCTGCTTGCGGCGTCTTACTTTTATATTCGGCGCAGCCCTCTACGTGACTATTTAGTCCAAGAACTGATCTTCCATGATCGATTCACTCGATATGATTCTCTCATTGCCCAAGCGGCGGCACGCCATGGAGTGAACCCTTCACTCGTCAAGGCCGTGATATGGCGTGAAACTCGATTTCAACCTCAAATGCAAGGAAGCCACGGAGAGCGGGGCCTGATGCAAATCACTGAGGTGGCAGCAATGGATTGGGTTAAATCCGAAAAGGTCGAGACATTCGTGCCAACAGATCTATTCGATCCCAAGACGAACATTGAGATAGGCACATG
>RFZT01000001.1 GCA_009920585.1 bacterium | reverse complement strand
AATGGGATGAAGGCTCCCTCCGACGGCAGTTTCGTCTCTCGAGATTCGCGCCGCCCATTCCAAGTGATGGATGTTCGTGAAAGCACCGGCGGACAAATCAACGTCTATGTGCGCGAGGTCACAAAGCCTTAAAGACAGGATTCACGATGAGATAGCACAGGCGGGAGCGATGAAGTTTTCCCGCTTCATGGAGCTTGCACTCTACGATTCGCAAGAGGGCTACTATTCCAGCGACCGAGCAAAAGTGGGACGCGAGGGAGATTTTTTTACCAACGTGAGTGTCGGCCCCATTTTTGGCGAGATCCTCGCGGGTCAGTTCCTTGAAATGTGGTCCATTCTTGGAGAGCCAGATGATTTTACGATCGTCGAACAGGGAGCCAATGATGGCCAACTCTCACGTGACATCATCGATGCCCTTTCCGGCACCCCACTCGCGAACGCGCACTGGATCATCATTGAACCACTCGAGTCCCTAAAAAACAAACAAGCCCACCTTCTTTCGGGAGCTCATGTTTCCTGGATTTCGTCACCAGACTTGCTTCCCTCGTTTTGTGGAATTCACTTCTCAAATGAGCTCTTCGACGCACTCCCTGTGGACATTCTTCAGGCACATGACGGGCAATGGAGAGAACTTTTAGTCAAATCCGAGAGTGATGGTTTTTTCTTTAGCCCAAAGCAAAATTTGATCGATGGGATGCCACTTCCTCCCAGGCCTGATGGATTTCTCACCGAGCGCCGATGTGCTCAGAAAGAGCTTCTCCAAGGGATATCGAGTAAAATGGAAAAGGGATTTCTTCTTGCGATCGACTACGGCATGCCTAGCGAAGACCTCCTTGCCGAGCATCGAAACCGAGGGACGCTCGCCTGCTACTCGAATCATCGACGTGACGAAAATCCATTGGAACGACCAGGCGAAAAAGACATCACCGCGCATGTTGACTTTTCATCTCTGTCCCGCGATGCCTGTGCGGTTGGTTTGGATTTACGGGGATTCACCGATCAGCACCACTTTCTTGTCGGAGCCGCAACAAAGTTGCTTCAATCCCTGGACGGAAAAACTCCGCCTCCCGAAACACTCAAAAAACTCCGCGCATTGCGGATGCTGCTCCATCCAGAAACGATGGGATCACAGTTTAAAGTGATCCTTTTTTCAAAGGGGGGGGCTGAGAGCCAGCTTCCAAACGGCTTCTTGCATGCAAGGAATCCCAATCACCTACTTGAAAATCCCTGTACTAACTTGTAGACAGGCCATCTACTTTTCCGAAGCTTTACTGGCCTCGGCGATGGAATGCGGAGACCGCTCGCTCCGCCTCTCTCGACTCCACTCGTTTCTTTAAATCCATGCGCTTATCGGCAGCCTGCTTCCCTTTGCCGATGCCCAACTCGATTTTGACGAGTCCCTTTTTCCAATACATACGCAAGGCTGGAATGGTCAGACCATCCCGCTCGATAGCGCCAGCCAACTTATCTATCTCGACCTTGTGCAACAAAAGCCTTCTCTGGCGCTTCGACTCATGCTGCTCGTGACTCGCTCGCTCGTAGGGTTGGATCGTGCTTTCGAAAAGATAAATCTGTCCGTTTTCCAATTTGGCGAAGGCTCCCTGGAGAGACACTAGGCCAGCACGAATGGATTTGACCTCTGTACCCTTGAGCTCCAACCCGGCCTCAAACCTGTCGAGAATGTGGTAATCTCGCAGTGCCTTTCGATTGGTGGTAATATCAGATGCCATATTTCTGCCGCTGCACGCAGCAGACCCTTAAGCTGCGTCAACGAGAGGTTCTGCGAGGACGATCTTGCCTTGTGCGATTTCAAGAAGAGCTACGTCCGCAAGACCCAGGCTCAAGGCGGCATCAATGAGCGGACGACTACCTGCACTGAGTTGACGAACCCGGCGCGAAACCATATTAATTAGGACATGGGTTTCGGGAATGACTTTGGATGCTTCTTCGATGTATTGAGCTTTCATAATTATTATACCGAGCAAGACGATGATCTTCGCCTGCGGAGCGTGAAAGCTAGTCCGCTAAACCCCACAGTCAAATTTTTTTTGGTTTTTTATTTGACATATAGGGTTAACCCTTTAGCTTCTCGCCTCCCAACCAAGGAAAAAATCAACAGCAGGAGACCACAAGGTCGCTCGCACTGCACAACATTAAATGCAAAAAAAACGCAGCAAGCGCTATCGCGCAGCGGAAGCAAAAATCGAGTCGCATCGCAAGTATCAACTCACGGATGCTATTGAAATCCTCAAGTCCCTTCCCGCACCAAAATTTGATCAAACTGTCACCCTCTCTTTCAAGCTGGGTGTAGATCCCAAGCAGAGTGACCAAATGGTTCGCGGCACCTGTCCTCTCCCTAACGGTAGTGGAAAAAATGTTCGCGTACTTGTATTCGCTACCGGACAAGCCGCTGAAGCAGCAAAAGAAGCCGGCGCAGAATTCGTCGGATTCGAAGATCTCATTAAAAAAGTTACCGGCGGATTTTCCGACTTCGATGTCGCTGTCGCCACTCCAGCCGCCATGGCCGAAGTTCGTAAACTTGGTCGCGTCCTCGGACCACGTGGTTTGATGCCGAATCCAAAAACGGGAACCGTTACCGACGACACAGCCAAAGCTGTCAAGGAAGTCAAAGCCGGACGCGTCGAATTCAAACTCGATAAAAACGGAAACGTTGCTGTTCCTGTTGGCAAATTTTCTTTCGACGGAAAATCGCTTCTTGAGAATGGCGCCGCTGTCATTGACGCCGTCATCAAATCCCGCCCACCGACGGCCAAGGGCTCATTTGTTCAAGCCATCACACTGAGCGCCACCATGTCACCCGGTCTCTCGGTTGATCCTTCATCGTTCCTGAAACACTAATTAAAAAATCATGAGACCCGAGAAAACCTTAATCGTCTCCGACGTTCGCGAGAAGCTCAAAGCCTCTCCTTATCTTCTCATCGTTGACTTCACCGGCATGAAAGTGCCGCACTTCGAGACCCTGAGAACCAAACTCAGCGAGGCAGGAGCAAAAATTAGCGTTGTAAGAAACACCTTTTTGCGCATCGCAGCCCAAGAACTGCAGATGCCGGAAATGTCCGAGTCCCTTTCAGGCCAGACCGCCATGGTCACAGGCGAAGTGGATATTTGCGCCGCAGCCAAAGTCCTCAAGACATTTGCTGCCGAGTTCAAAAAGCCCACCGTCCGAGCAGGCGTTCTTGACAATGCCGCCCTTTCGGCAGCCCAAGTTGCCGTCTTGGCCGACTTGCCAAGCAAAGACGTCCTGCGCGCCACACTCCTGGGGCTCCTTCAGGCTCCTGCAAGCCAACTCGTTCGCGTCCTCAACGAACCCGGCGCTAGCCTGGCCCGCGTTCTCAAGGCCAAAGGCGACTCCATGGGAGGCACGGAATAGTTCCAAAAGAATTTCGCCTGTCCGCCGCAAGGTTGGCAGACGACTAACAAGAAAACACAAACCGGTTCCTTGTCGGTCTGGCGGCGCCAGACTCAAATTCGCCGAAGCCTCGGTGGGCGACAATACCAAAAAATACTAAATATATGGCAGATACAAATGCACTCGTCGAGCAACTCAGCGGACTTACTGTCCTCGAAGTAGCCGATCTCGTCAAACAACTCGAAGAAAAATGGGGCGTCAGCGCAGCGGCACCAGTAGCCGTAGCAGCAGCAGGCCCAGGGGCAGCAGCAGCTCCCGTAGAGGAAAAAACCTCCTTCGACGTCATCCTTACTGATGCCGGATCAAATAAAATCGGCGTCATCAAAGAAGTGCGCGCAGCTGTGGCAGGCCTCGGTCTCGCTGAAGCCAAAGCTCTCGTTGAGAGCGCACCTAAAGCCCTCAAAGAGGGTGTCACCAAGGAAGAAGCCGCTGAGATCAAGAAAAAGATCGAAGCCGCCGGCGCCAAGGTCGAAATCAAGTAAGCCAGTTTCAACCCCGCAGAGAGAAAAGATTTTTTTCTTGCGCTCTCTGCGGGCCCCTTTAATTTATCTCGTTCGCTTCAAAAGCAAAACAAGCCATCTGACGAATCCAATCAAAACAAATTCTAGCTCCGTCAACGAAAGAATGCGCGTTACCAGCGCCCTTTTTCCGTCGGCGGATATTTTCGTTTTTGACCATCGCCAGATGACCATCGCCGAATAATCCGGCAAAAACCCACTAGCGGCATCTCACAAATACCATGTCTGAACGCATCCACTTCGGAAAATTGAAAGAGGCTATCGAGCCACCAAACCTCATTGAATTGCAGCTCAATTCTTATCACGAGTTTTTTCAAAAAGATGTCCCCCTTAACAAACGCAGGGACGTTGGCCTTCAGGCCGTCTTTCGTGAATTTTTCCCGATACTTGGCTTCGAAGACAAGTCCTCACTCGATTTTGTAAGCTACGAGCTCGGCGAGCCAAAAATGTCGGCTCTCGAATCTCAGCGTGAGGGTCAGACCTACAGCGCCGCTCTTTATGTGACTTTCCGCTACAAAGACGAGCGGAGCACGAAAGAGGAAAAAGTTTACATGGGTGAATTGCCACTCATGACCCAGCAGGGCACTTTTGTCATTAATGGTGCAGAGCGCGTCGTTGTATCTCAGTTGCACCGCTCGCCTGGCATTTGTTTCGAGACATCCGTTCACACCAACGGTAAGATCCTTCACGGATTCCGCATCATTCCTGATCGTGGTTCATGGATTGAAGTTCAATTCGACACGAGCGATCTCCTCTACGTCTATCTCGATCGCCGCAAACGTCGCCGGAAATTTCTGGCCACCACATTTCTTCGCACCCTCGGATATCCGAACGACGAAGATATCATCAACCTTTTCTATAAAACCGAGGACCTCAAGCTCAGTGAGAAACTCGATGAGGAAGTCATCGCAACGAAAGTTCTCATCGCCGATATCCGTGATGGTGAACTCACCGTCGGACGCGCTTTTGAACCTCTCACGACGGCCATCATCCGCGAACTCATCAAACTGGGTCACAAGTCTGTTAAAGTCGTCGACACGAAGGAAGATGACACCATCATCAAATCTTTGAAAAAAGATCCGGCTCACGAAGAGGACGAGGCTCTCAAAGATATCTACCGCAAACTGCGCCCTGGTGATCCACCCACCGTTCAGAACAGCCGCAGCATGCTCAAACGGCTTTTCTTCGACGCTAAGCGCTACGACTTAGGTCGCGTTGGCCGTCACAAAATCAATCAAAAGCTCGGCCTCAAGGTCAGCAATGATCAGCGCACACTCACAAAAGATGATTTTGTCGCTGCGATGAAGTATCTCGTTCGCCTCCGTGGCGGAGACGGAATGACCGATGACATCGATCACCTCGGTAGCCGTCGCGTCAGAACTGTTGGTGAACTTCTTGCGAACCAATGCCGTGTGGGTCTCTCCCGCACAGAGCGTCTCGTTCGCGAGCGCATGACATTGTTTGATATCAACACAGATCAGATCACACCGCAGAAGCTCATTAATCCGAAATCCCTGAGCGCCGTTGTCCGCGACTTCTTTGGTCGTAGCCAATTGAGCCAGTTCATGGATCAAACGAACCCGCTTTCGGAGCTGACTCACAAACGCCGTCTCTCCGCCCTCGGGCCAGGAGGTCTCAGCCGTGATCGCGCCGGATTTGAAGTTCGTGACGTGCATCCTTCGCACTACGGTCGTATTTGCCCAATCGAAACTCCTGAAGGCCCGAACATCGGTCTTATCAGTTCATTGAGCACATTTGCCCGCATCAATGAATTCGGATTCATCGAGACTCCTTATCGCAAGGTCGCTAATGGCCGAGTGACTGACGAAGTCGAATACCTCAGCGGTGATCGAGATGAAAACTTCTACATCGCCCAAGCTAATTCCGAAGTGGATGGCAAGGGAAATTTGACAGGCGAAAAAGTTTCCTCGAGATATCGCGGCGACTTCCTCGAAGTTGAGCCTGCCCAAATCCAATACATGGATGTGTCTCCGAAGCAATTGGTATCCGTGGCAGCTGGGTTGATTCCCTTCTTGGAACACGATGATGCTAACCGCGCTCTCATGGGTTCGAACATGCAACGCCAAGGCGTGCCGCTTCTGGTATCCGAATCTCCGCTCGTCGGAACAGGACTCGAAGCACGCGTCGCTCGCGATTCCCGTGCGGTTATCTGCGCCGAAGCTACTGGAAAAGTGGCCTCCGTCACAGCGACCCAAATCATCATTACAAAGGACGGATCACTTCCTGAAGGCAAGAAGAAGATCAAGCACGATCCCGAAAATGGTGTCCATCTTTATGAATTGCGCAAATTCATGCGCTCGAATGCGAGCACCTGCATCAATCAAAAGCCGATTGTCGTTAAAGGCCAGTCGATCAAGAAAGGTGACGTCATTGCAGACGGTCCTAACACCGAAAAAGGCGAGCTCGCTTTAGGTCGTAACGTACTCGTGGCATTCATGCCATGGAATGGATACAACTTCGAAGACGCTATCATGATCTCCAAACGCGTTGTGAAAGAGGACATCTATACCTCGATTCACATCGATGAGTTTGAGATCGGCGCTCGTGACACCAAACTTGGACCAGAGGAAATCACACGCGATATTCCGAACATCAGTGAAGAGGCCCTTCAAAACCTCGGAGCAGATGGTGTTATCCGCATCGGTGCTGAAGTTAAGCCTGGCGATATCCTTGTTGGCAAAATCACGCCTAAGAGCGAAACCGAACTCGCCCCTGAAGAAAGACTTCTTCGTGCGATCTTCGGTGAAAAAGCCGCTGACGTCAAAGACACCTCGCTCACTGTTCCTTCGGGCACATATGGCATTGTTATGGATATCAAAGTCTCGTCGAAAAAAGAAGTCACACGTAGCAAGATGACTCCGGCGGAATCCAAGCGTCAGCAGAAGATGATTGTAGAGGACTACAATAAGCGCCAGGAAGAATTGCATGATCAACTCACTGCAGCCCTTGCGAATATCCTCCTCAACGAGAAAATTCCTCTCGATGTAGTGAACGCTCAGACGGGAGAAATCATCATTCCCGCCAACCGCAAAATCACGAAGCAACTCCTTCGCAAATTGGCGGGCGTTTACAACCACGTCGAAATCGATCCGAGCCCAATTCGCAACAAGATCAACGAAATCATTGGTCAGTTTGAACACAAGTTTGTCGACTTGGACAATGATCGCGATGCCAACCTCGGCCGCATTGAAAGCGGTGACGACATTGATCCCGGTATCATTAAGCAAGTTAAGGTCTATATTGCCAGCAAGCGCAAGCTCAGCGTTGGTGACAAAATGGCCGGCCGGCACGGAAACAAAGGTGTTGTTGCTAGAATTGTTCCAGAAGAAGATATGCCCTATCTTGCAGACGGAACTCCTGTTGACATCGTCTTGAACCCTCTCGGCGTTCCTAGTCGTATGAACGTGGGTCAGGTTCTTGAAACTCACCTTGGCGTCGCAGCCAAGGCCCTTGGATTTAAAGTAGCCACTCCTGTCTTTGATGGCATTCCCGAATCCAAGATTCGTGAATTCCTCGCGGAAGCTCGCAAAGTCGAAGGCTTCACTTGGATCAATGAAAACGCTAAGTCCACCCTTTATGATGGATTGACCGGCGAACCATTCGACCAACAGGTCGTTGTCGGTTACATTTACATGTTGAAGCTGGGCCACTTGGTCGCTGACAAAATTCATGCCCGTGCCGTTGGACCATACAGTCTCGTCACCCAGCAACCGCTTGGTGGTAAGGCTCAGTACGGCGGACAGCGTTTCGGAGAGATGGAAGTTTGGGCATTGCAGGCCTACGGCGCTGCTTATACCTTGCAGGAACTTCTCACTGTCAAATCAGATGACGTTGCAGGCCGCACACGCATCTATGAAAGCATCGTGAAGGGAGATAACTCTCTCGAAGCGGGCACGCCGGAGTCCTTCAATGTACTCATCAAAGAAATGCAAGGTCTTGGCCTTGATGTCCGTGTTGGCGGAAAAGATCCCGCTCTAGTTGAAGGAATCGCCTAAACAACATTAATCGAACTAAATCTGACGAACCATATCATACATGAAAGATCTTAATATCCGCGAAGCCATGGGGAACTCGAAGCCAGTCGGTTTTGATGAGGTTGCCATCACCGTGGCCTCACCAGACGCCATGCGCAGCTGGAGCAAGGGCGAAGTCAAAAATCCCGAGACGATCAACTATCGGACATTCAAACCCGAAAAAGGCGGTTTGTTTTGCGAGCGTATTTTCGGTCCAACTCGGGACTGGGAATGCTCCTGCGGAAAATATAAGCGCATTAAACATAAGGGTGTTATTTGCGATCGTTGCGGCGTTGAAGTCACCGTTTCCCGTGTCCGCCGTGAGCGGATGGGTCACATTGATCTTGCAGTACCAGTATCCCACATCTGGTTCTACAAATGCATGCCTTCCCGTTTAGGACTCATGCTGGATATGACGTCCCGCCAACTCGAGCGCGTCATTTACTATGAAGATTTTGTCGTTATCGATCCGGGTAATACCCCGCTCGAGCGTTGCCAACTTCTGACAGAATTGGAATTCCGCGATGCGGAAGAACAATATGGTGAAAACTTCACAGCTTCTATGGGCGCCGAAGCCATCCACAAGCTTCTTGCCAACATTGATCTGGCCAACCTCCAAGTCGAAATTGAAAACGGCATGGCTTCGACCAAAAGCAAGCAGCTCCGGAAGAAATACGCCAAACGTCTCAAATTGGTTCAAGGCTTCATGGAGTCGAAGACTCGTCCTGAATGGATGATTCTGAATGTGCTTCCTGTGATCCCGCCAGACCTTCGCCCTCTCGTGCCACTGGAAGGCGGACGCTTTGCGACCTCTGATCTTAATGATCTTTATCGCCGTGTTATTAATCGTAACAACCGCCTCAGAACACTTCTTCAGCTTAAAACTCCCGAAGTCATCATCCGCAACGAAAAGCGCATGCTTCAAGAGTCTGTCGATGCTCTCTTCGACAATGGTCGCCACGGTCGCGCGGTAACAGGTGCAGCAAACCGACCACTCAAATCTCTGAGCGACATGCTCAAGGGCAAAGGTGGCCGTTTCCGTCAAAACCTTCTTGGTAAGCGCGTCGATTATTCCGGCCGTTCCGTTATCGTTATCGGTCCTGAGTTGAAACTCAATCAATGCGGTCTGCCAAAGAAAATGGCGTTGGTTCTTTTTGAGCCATTCATCATCCGCAGACTCAAAGAACTCGGATATGTCCACACTGTTCGCAGTGCGAAAAAACTCATCGAGCGCCAGACCCCTGAGGTTTGGGACATCCTTGAAGAAGTCACAAAGGGTCACCCTGTTCTTCTCAACCGTGCCCCTACCCTTCACCGCTTATCGATTCAGGCCTTTGAGCCTATCTTGATTGAAGGTGAAGCGATCCGCGTTCATCCGCTGGTCTGTACGGCTTACAACGCCGACTTCGACGGTGATCAAATGGCTGTTCACGTCCCACTTTCCACTGAAGCCCAGATGGAAGCTCGGATGTTGATGCTAGCACCGAACAACATCTTCTCGCCTTCAAGCGGAAAGCCGATCACAACACCTTCACAGGATATTCCGCTCGGTTGCTATTATCTGACCCAAAAGCCTCGTGGTGAGGATGCCGCGAAAGATAAACGCTTACCGATTTTTGGAAATCCAGATGAAGTCGAGTTGGCACTCACCGATCGCGCCATTCGCACTCACACTCGAATTCTATTCAAGAATCCCGATTTTGGTCTAACAACAGTTTATGGTGATCCAGAACCAAAGGTTCTTGAGACCACTGCTGGCCGCGTTGTTTTCAACCAGATCTGGCCGAAAGCCCTTGGTTTTTACAACAAGGTTTGTGGCAAGAAACAACTCTCCGACATTATTTGGCGCTGCTACAAAGCATCGGGTCAGCAGACTACTGTTGAAACACTCGATCTCCTCAAAGAGCTTGGCTTCCGCGAAGCCACGAAAGCTGGTGTTTCAATCGGTATTAATGACATGATGATTCCCAAGGAGAAATCACAACTCCTTGAAAAAGCCTACCGTGAGGTCGCTGAAGTGGCTAAACAATACCGCCGTGGTATTATCACCGATGGCGAGCGCAAGAATAAGGTTCAAGACATTTGGACCCATACTGGTGAAGAGATCGCGAACGCTCTATTCCGCACTCTAGAATATAACGACAACAAGCGCGAGATGAACCCCGTGTTCATGATGGTGGATTCCGGCGCTCGAGGCAACCGTACCCAGGTCAAACAGTTGGCTGGTATGCGTGGTCAGATGGCTAAACCTTCGGGCGAAATCATCGAGCAGCCTATTACTGCTAACTTCCGTGAAGGCCTTACGGTGCTTGAATACTTCATCTCTGCCCACGGTGCTCGTAAGGGGCTTGCTGATACCGCTCTCAAGACGGCGGATTCCGGTTACCTTACTCGTAAACTCGTTGACGCGGCCCAAGACGTCATCATCACGATCGATGATTGTTTCACAGCCAACGGCATCGTTGTTCGTCCGATCTACGAAGGCGACGAAGAAGTCGTTAGCCTCTCAACACGCATCATCGGCCGCACCAGCTGCGAAACCGTCAAAGATCCGATCACAAACAAAGCCATCATCAAGGCCAATCAATTGGTCGATGAGGAAACCGCCGCTGCACTCGATAAAGTGGGCCATGAGCAACTCAAAATCCGCTCAGCGCTTACCTGCGAATCCAAGCGTGGCATTTGCGTGCGTTGTTACGGGCGCAATCTTTCCACTGGCGGACTTATCAAGCTCGGTGAAGCTGTCGGAATTATTGCCGCTCAATCGATCGGCGAACCCGGCACCCAGCTCACAATGCGAACATTCCACGTCGGTGGTGCTGCTAGCCAGACGTTCAAACAGCCGATCATCAAAGCCAAAAATGATGGCACCGTTCGCTTCAACGAACTCAAGGTTGTAGAAACCGTCGAGAAAACATACGTCGTTCTCAATAAGAACGGCAGTGTTTCGCTCCATGCAAAAGACGGCCGCGAGCTTGAAAGCCACGTTGTGGTTGTAGGCTCCGTGATTTCCGTTGCGGATGGATCGACTGTCAAAAAAGGCGAAACATTCATTCAATGGGATCCGTATAACGTTCCGATCATCACAGAAAAAGCGGGTCGCATCGAATTCCGTGACATGATCCCAGGCGTCACCATTCGCCAAGAAATTGACGAATCCACAGGCGTGCGCGGAACGGTCGTTATCGAGCACAAAGAAGATCTCCACCCACAAATTCTCATCGTTAACGAAGCCAAGAACGTTCTTGCTAGTTACTCGATCCCTGCTGGCGCTCACATCGAAGTCAAAGAAGGAGCCAAGGTTCCTGCCGGACAGCGTGTGGCTCGTACACCACGTAAGATCGGCAAAACTAAGGACATCACGGGAGGTCTTCCACGTGTAGCCGAACTCTTTGAGGCCCGTAGGCCAAAAGATGCAGCTGATATAGCCAAAATCGACGGTGTCGTGGACATCGGTGGAACGGTTCGCGCCAAGCGCCGCCTCATTGTTATCGACCCAGAAACGAAGCAGGAAGAGGAACACCTCATCCCGCTTAACAAGCACATCATTGTCTTTAAAGGTGATCTTGTTAAAAAAGGCCAACAACTCACAGAAGGCCCTGTCGTTCCGCACGAAATCCTTGAAATCTGTGGACCACAAGAACTTCAAGAGCACTTGCTCAACGAAGTTCAGGAAGTCTATCGTCTACAAGGCGTCGAAATTAACGATAAACACATCGAAATCATCGTTCGTCAAATGCTTCGCAAAGTCAAAATCACCGAACAGGGAGATACCACTCTCCTCTGGGGTGACCAAGTTGACCGCCTCGCCTTCGACGCCGAAAATGAAGCCGTCATCAAAAAAGGCGGTAAACCTGCTGAAGCCAATCCTGTTCTACTGGGCATTACCAAAACCGCCCTTGAAACGGACAGCTTCATCTCGGCCGCTTCATTCCAAGACACAACTCGCGTATTGACCGAAGCCGCTACACTCGGCAGAGTCGATCGCCTCCGCGGATTCAAAGAGAACGTCATCATGGGTCATCTAATTCCTGCTGGAACTGGATTCCACACCCATCGTAACATCGCTATCACCCAATCGGGCGATGGACTTGAAGCCACCAGCAAAGAAGAATCACAAAAAGTCGCCAGTTAATCCCAACCAACCACCATGTCAGAATCAGCTAAAAATCCGAACATCGAACTCATGACGGAGCTCCTCGAGGCTGGCGTCCACTACGGACACCAGACCAAACGATGGAATCCAAAAATGCGCGATTACATCCTCGAGGAAAAAAACTCGATTTACATCATCGATATCGGTCTTACGATCGATCAACTCGACCGCGCTACCACATACCTTAAGAATCTCATCCGCAATGGCGGTAAGGCCTTGATTGTTGGAACCAAAAAACAAGCGCAGGAAGCCGTCCGTGAAGCCGCAGAGGCCACCGGTCAGCTCTATGTGAATCAGCGCTGGTTGGGCGGTACGCTCACCAATCTGACCACGATCCGTCGCAGCGTCGCTCGCCTGAAGGAAATCCAAGCCCTCGAAAAATCTCCTGCATTTGCAAAGATCAACAAGGCCGAGGCATCTTCCATCCGTCGCGAGGGCGTCAAGCTCCTCCACAATCTGGGTGGTATCGTTGCCATGGATAAGCTTCCCGACGTTCTCATTGTCGTGGACACCATTCGCGAAGAAATCGCCGTGGCCGAAGCCAACCGCTTGGGTATCCCAATCATCGCGATCGTTGACACAAATAGTAACCCAGAGAAAATCGAGTACCCTATCGCTGGCAACGACGATGCGATTCGCTCGATCCGCCTTGTCCTCTCCAAGATCGTTCAAGCCATCTTGGAAGCGAAAGGTGTGTCCGCAAAAACGGCAACTCCAGAACTCGCCGCTGTATCTGAGTAGAATTCAATAACCGCGCATTAAGTTTTTAAACTCGTTTTAAAAATGGGGCGTCTGTGAATCCCAATTCCTGACGTCTTTCTTAATGCGGATGCGGTTGATCTCTTCTCTGTCATTTCAACAGTAAGACTCTTTTTTAGTACACATTTCCCATGTCCGATATTTCACCAAGCCTCGTCAAAGAACTCCGCGAAAAAACAAATGCGGGGATGATGGATTGCAAAAACGCCCTTTCGGAAGCCAAGGGTGACATCGTTGCCGCTGAGGATATCCTTCGCAAAAAAGGCATCGCTAGCGCTGGCAAAAAAGCCTCCCGCGAGGCCAAGGAAGGCATTGTAGCCTCCTATATCCATCTCCAAGGCAAAGTTGGCGTTCTCGTCGAAATCAACTGCGAAACCGACTTCGTTGCCAAAAACGAAATCTTCCGTGATTTCGTTAAAGACGTCACCCTCCACATCGCAGCAGCCCACCCGCTCTACGTGTCTCGCGAACAAGTCCCTGAGGCTATTCTCGCACGCGAACGCGATGTCGCCGCCGGCCAAGTTGCTGGCAAACCTGCGAACATCATTGAAAAAATCGTCGATGGTAAAATCGATAAATTCTACTCTACGATCTGCCTTTTGGAGCAGGCCTTCATCAAAAATCCCGAACTTAGCATTCACGATCTCGTGAAAAGCAAAATAGCCGAACTGGGCGAAAACATTATTATCCGCCGCTTCACACGTTACAGTGTCGGTGAGGAAATCGCATAAGGTTCCAGCTAGATAATCCTGTTCAACAAAAATAAATCGAGAGGCGGTTCGTTACTCCTGCAGGGATCACTCCCGACTGGTCGTAGCAACCGCTTCTTTCGTTAAACCACCAAGATGCTCACAATCCGAAATCTGAGAAAATCCCACGGCGGCCGCGTCCTTTTCGACTCCGCCGCAATGCAAGTGAACTACGGCGATCATGTTGCCCTCGTTGGCCCGAATGGTGCCGGGAAATCGACTCTTTTTTCGATTATCCTCAAGCGCGACGAACCCGATGCAGGCACAGTTCAGCGCGATGAGTGGACCATGATCGGCTACCTCCCACAGGAAGGCGAAGCCGTAGGTGAGGAAACCGCACTCGACATCTCAACGGGTCGCGGAGGCGAGGTGCAGGCTTTGGAAAAAAAACTCGCCGAACTTGAAGCTCAAGGCATCGTCGATGGCTCAGATTATCTTGAAGCCCACGCTATGCACGAGGCGCTCAGCAACCCTCGAACCGACGCGAAGGCGAAGAAAATGCTCAAGGGTCTCGGATTCAGCGAGGCCGAATGGAATCGCCCTGCCAAGGAACTCAGCGGTGGATGGGTGATGCGCGCTCACCTTGCCCGCCTCTTGGTCATGGAGCCCGACCTCCTACTGCTCGATGAGCCCACAAACCATCTGGATTTGCTTTCCCTTCTCTGGCTTCAGCAATACTTGAAGACCTGTTCAAGTGCCCTTTTGCTCATCTCCCATGATCGTGAGTTCATGGATGCTCTCGTCGATAACGTCTACGAAATTTCGGCCCAAAAGCTCGTGCATTACAAGGGCAACTACTCTGAGGCCATGATCCAAAGGGAGCGCAATTTCGATATCCAGTATGCGTCTTGGAAAAACCAGCAAAAGGAAATCGACGCCCTCCAAGAATTTGCCGACCGCTTCCGGTCCGTCTCCTCTAAAGCCGCTCAGGCTCAGAGCAAGCTCAAACAAATCGAGCGCATGGAAAAAATCGAGCGTCCAGAAGCTCCTCGCAAACCATTCCGATTCCGCATTCCTCAACCGGAGCGGGGCGGTCAGAGAGCAGCCATATTGGAAGGCATTCAAATGGCCTACGGCGACCATGTCGTCTATCGCAATCTGGATCTCATCATCGAGCGTGGCGAGCGCACAGCACTAGTCGGCCCCAACGGTGCCGGCAAATCAACCCTCATTAAAATCTTGGCAGGCGTCGCGCCCTACCAAAAAGGGACATGCCAATTCGGCCACAACTCGAAAGTGGGCTACTTCAGCCAACATCGTGCCGCCACACTCAATCCCGAGTTCTCACTACTCGAGGAAATCATGGCCAGCAGCGGCACACTCCGTGAAGACGAAGCCCGCAGCATTCTTGGTTCCTTTCTTTTCCGAAAGGATGATATCCACAAAAAAACAGCCGTTCTCAGCGGTGGCGAGAAGACCCGATTGAACCTCATCAAGTTTCTCGTCAACCCTCCCAACCTTCTTCTGATGGATGAGCCCACCACCCACTTGGACATCCTAACCGTGGAGTCCCTCGTGCTGGCGCTGGAGGCCTATGAGGGAACGCTGGTCTTCATCTCGCACGACGTCCATTTCATCCGCAAACTCGCCAACCGCATTCTCCACATCAATGCCGGCCAGGCCGTCTCTTATCCGGGCGGCTATGACTATTTCCTCGAGAAATCTGGACTGCTAGGTTCCGAGCGCTTTGCGCTGACAGCCGAGTAAGCCCAAAATCAGCATCCCAGTTGCTAACACCGCACGAAACAAACCTATGAAATACCCACGCTCACCCAAAGATCAGGTCGGTGGCATTGTTTACCTTGGCCGCATGCTCGACAAAATCCGTCTCATGGCTGCCGGTGAGCTTCACCCGGAACTGCATGCCAATCTCGGAAAAGGATTCGATGAGCGAATCATGACCTTTCTGGGAGTCGACTACAACGCGATCTGCGCCCAGACCCTCCAAGGAGGCACAGATGACGAGGTGCTTGAATGGTGCTGTCAAAATGGCAAACGTCCCAACGAGGAACAAATCGAAATCTGGAATGGCTTCATGACAAAACGCGGCTGGAATGACGAATTGTCCGAGACCCTCATCCGCCGCAAGAAGGAAAGCTCATTTGAAAATCGTGATGATATCCAAACGATGTTCGCTTACATCGATGCCGACGAAGGCCGCGCCTAATTCATCAAGTCAATGAAACTATCTCGGTTTTTCCGTGATTTTCATTGAGGAAAAACAGTTGCTCCACCACTTTCATTCGACATGGAATTTGTAAACCTCACGCGACACACAGGGATTGGATCGAATTGCTACTGGCTGAGCGTAGGAGGCAAGAACATCATTCTCGATGCGGGCTCGGATCCCAAGATCGACGGCATCAACTCCACACCCGACTTGCGCGCACTCCCCCCTGGAACGGTCGATGCGATTATCATCACTCATGCTCACCAAGACCACATAGGCTCATTGCCTGTGGTGACAAGACAGGAGCAGCGGTGTCCCGTTTTCATGACCCCGGCCACGGCAGCCATTGCCACGATCATGCTTCACAATTCGGTGAATGTCATGATGCGTCAACGAGAGGAACTCGGCCTGATGGAGTATCCCCTCTACACCCACCGCGGCGTAGATCTCTGCGCTCAAAGTTGGGTCCACTGCGGACTCAGGCAACGCTACAATCTCCTCGGAGAACGTTCGAACAATGATGACGAGGTGACTTTTGAGTTTTACAATGCAGGGCACATTCTGGGCTCCGTCGGAGTGCTCATCAGCTACAAAGGCAAATCGCTTTTTTATACAGGTGATGTGAATTTTGAAAACCAGTCGCTGATGATCGGCGCCGACTTCCCTGAAGGCGGAGTTGATTATTTGATTATGGAGACGACACGGGGCGACTCACCGATCCCTGTCGGTTTTACCCGCGCCGGCGAGGAAGAGCGCTTTGCTAGAGCCGTTAAAGAAGTGATATCGAGAGGCGAATCATTAACAATACCCGTATTCGCTTTGGGCAAGTCCCAAGAACTTCTAGCCATGCTTTGGAAAATGCGTTTGCGCGGCGAGATCGGCCACCTGCCTATATATATCGGCGGACTAAGCGTGAAAATCACGACCGTTTATGATGCTTTTGCTGCTACCACACCACGCAGTCACCCTGAATTGCAACTCCTAGAGGAAATGGCGCCGTATGTCCTCTCTGGACGCGAGATTATGACCGCTCAGCCTCGCAAAAAGTGCATCTACGCTCTTTCAAGCGGAATGATGACGGAACACACGCTTTCCAATATTTTTGCTCGACGTGTCTTGGCAGATCCATCCCAAAACCTGTTTTTTGTGGGATACTCGGATCCAGACTCTCCCGCCGGAAAGATCCGCAAGGCAAAGCAAGGAGATGAAGTGATCCTCGATAAAGAGTTTCCACCTGTGCCCCTTCGCTGCCGCGTCGAGGAATTCAGCTTCAGCGCCCATTCGAACCGCGAGATGCTCCGCAATTATGTTCTTCTCCTGAAGCCCTCAAAGGTCGTACTCATCCACGGAGACAAGCCCGCACTCGAGTGGTTTCAGCTAGCGCTATTCAAGGAACTAGAGGGCGCAGAGGTCATCGTTCCGGATATAGGAACGAAATGCTCCCTTTCCTGATCCCACGCTAGGTTCTGGTTGCTCCAAAAGTTTACGCTCTTCAGGACGAAGATTGGTGACATCGATGGTCGCTGCTAAATCAGCGGCCTCCTTGTTGCACCCGAGTGCAAGCAGCACAGCGACTCGAACGGCTTTCCACTGCGGCGGCGCGGTCTTCCACGCGATCAACTTCCCATCATAAAGCGAAGCCGCCTGCGAGATCTCGCCTGACTTGTAGTAGGCGAGAGCCGCAACGCTGAGCGCGGCTAGTGAATTCGGGTCATGACTAAGAATCTGCCTCGATACCTCAACCGCTTCAGCAACATTACTATCAGTCAGCAGAGAAAGGTAAGCGTAGTCGCTCCTAGCCTCCTGAATATTTGGAAAAGACTCCAGCATTTCCGAGTAAACCGGGAGCAATTCAGAGGCTGAAGCGCCCTTCGGAAAAAAACGAATCAATCCGAGAAAACCATGAAGAGCTGTATCCTGCCGATGTGCCAACGTCCAAAAGGCTTTGATGCCCTCCTTCTCATATCCCGATTTGATGGCGTACGCAGCGACGAATAAAGCCAACTCAGGTCTTTCGTAAACGAGGTTCCGATGCATTTCCCGCCAGGCTTCGGCTGCATTTTCATTTTTACCCGATTTTTCAGCTGACCGCGCGAGAAAAAGAGCACGAAGCGTTTCGGACATGCCGACAACACTTTCTGTGTCGAGTAAGGTATATATCTCCTGCCAGCGATCCAGAGACGCCAGTGCATCGATATAAATCATAAGCCACGTCGAGGAAGATGATGCCCGTTCCTTGCCTATAAAATCGAGCGCTTCCTGATAGGCCTTGTTGCGATTCAGCCAACGAGCGAAGGCCAGGGCCTCATCGGGACTGGAGTTCCCGCAAAGTTTGCGAAGCTCTTCTATTACAGCTTGGCTTTTTGCAGGATTTTCCTTCATACGAAGATCAGCGATAAGAAGAGAGTCGCTGGCATTGCGCAAAGGATGCGCAGCCAGCTTGTCGCCTAAACTCGACAGGAGTGAACCGCGAGGCATTACCTCGGCTAGCTGTTGTTTGGCCAGCAAGCGAACGGACGCGATGCCGCTGGCACTCCGAGATTCAGTCAACGGAACCAGAATGGCCTCAGCTGCTCGGGGATCGCTGTTCATTATCAAAGAAGCCAAGGCGAGGTGGATCTTTTCAGCATCCGCCAAGTTCAGTGCAGGCAGTGTCTTCTTAGCAAGAGCGACGACTTCGGGCATTTTATTTTCGAGCGCGAGCAATTGCATTTCCACAACGGTCATTTCAACCGTTCTTTTGCCGCTGATTTTATTGAATGAGAAGCGGGCGGTTTGCCTATTTCCGGTTTTCACTGCCTGCCCCGCAAGCGCAAGCAATTCTTCCATATTGGCCTCGTTTTTCTGGCCCTGAATTTCGAGAGCGTTGATCGAAGAGGGATCACCCATACGAGCATTTAAAAGACGCGCGCTCCTAAAAATAGACTCATCTTGGGGAGCCATCAAAACGGCCCTCCGCATCAATGAAAGCGCCGCATTTTCATCACCCCTCTCCCAAGCGGCTAAAGATTCCTGTGTGAAATTCTTTGCCCTCCGGATTTTGAGCACGCCATAGAAAGGAGGGATCACCGCCCAAACCAGCACGGAGAGAATGAGAACGCCCAAGATGATACGGACCCGAATATCCGCGAGCACCTCGAACAATCTCTCCCGGAGAGAAAGCGCCACCTCGTCGGTATCGTAATCCGGCAAGAAGTCCTTTGTTTCCGAAACCATTGAACGTTCGACTTCTTTCGGGAGGGCTTCACGGGATGGGATATCAGCGCTTTTTCTTTCGCGCATAGTACGTCCGGCACTTGGATCTTCAATCTCCTCGCTCATGGCTTATTTGGAAGGTTTGCATCATTGCGGATCAGGGTTGATTGGAGAAATTTTCGGAGAGTTTCGTTGGCTTGATCGACATCTATGATATCCCATGCGGCGGCTTCAATCAAACGCTGACCGCGATTGCGAACCCCCTCTTTCACTGCACGCCAACGTCCAGCCAACGTATAAGCAAAAGCGCTAGAAGCGCCCTCACCCGCCTTCTCACCATCAGCAAGAATCGCGTGATAAACCAAAACATAGCGACCTCGATCCGTGAAAAGAAAAACTCGAAAATAGATCGGCATGCCATCGACCTTGATCAACTGGGGATCAAGTTGCTTCACCAAAACCATACCTGCACTTGAAAGACAGGTCTGAGGGTCGTGAATGCTCACCGCCTGTATCGCTGACCTTCCCGCAGGCCACCGCAAATAAAAAAATTGCCAAACATGCTGTTTGTTATCCGTGAATCGTTCCGAGAAGCCCTCGGGAAAAAAAAGCATCCGCCGAGTGCGGTTCGCGATCGGTTGCACTTTCGTGCCACGAGTGCCCGAGGCGATCGTCCATTCTACATCTTCAGTCCCACGAACCTCATGCAGACGATACCAAGCTTCCGTTCCGCCCAACGAAATCACTCCGAGTATAATCCAAGCCAAAGCGGTGCGCTGAATGAGGGGAGACAAAGCCATTTGAGGCAGGGCAGTGACTCCGACTGGCGACCCTGCACCCTGCCGCGCGCTTCTTTTCCTCTGATACGATAACGCGAGCGACCACAGGCCGCCCATCGTGAAAGCTAGAATCAAGTACCCTGCGAGGTCATGCCATTTTTCTACGGCCGATACCCCTTGCACCGAAGCCAAAATCGAAAGCCCTGAGGCTCGGAGAAAGTTCCCAAAAAGCGCTAAGGCGAACGCCGCAAAAACAAGGACACCCCTTGAAAAAAATCCAAACCTAAAAACCTCACCAAAGAAAAAAGCGGCCATGATGCCACTCTGCAGTGAGCGCACTCCACTACACGCCTCCTCGATACCGACCGTACCTGTCGGAAGTGATATGAGGTTTCCCTGCCGCATCGCCTCAAATCCACACCAGTGAAGCATCTCGAGAACGGCGATCGTGTTTTTTTGCATCAACCAACCCATGATCGCGTTTTCCGCATTGCGAGGCCAGGGAACGGCAATCAGAAAAAAGACAATCGGAAAAAAGAAGTGGCCCACCCACGCTGCGCCACCGATCAACCTCAACAGCGCAAGAGTGAAGCCGATTGCAAAAAAAGCCCCAAGAACACCGAGGACGCGCCATTCGGGATTGGCCTCAAAAAAAAGGGGCAATAAAGCGAGCGCGACACCAAAACCAGCGACCAGCACGACGAATCCAGTTTCCTCCTCGGATGCTTGGGCGGGACGATCTCTCCATCGCATGTGAAAAAGCGCCATGCACAGGATAGGCACCAAAAAACCATAACTGTATTGCGAATCGATTTCCCAATCGTTCCAAAGCATCCGAATCGAGATCCACCAAGCAAGCAGGACAGATGCAAGAATCAGCCAAGGTTGGCTTTTTTCGACTCCACTGGAAGCGGCGGCAGAAGGAAATCTATTCACACGGAATCTCTGGGAGAGTCACCTCCCTTTCCCAAAAACCATAACATGCAATGTCTTGAGAACCACCGTGGCATCCAACGCTAGAGAAAAATGCCGAATGTAGTAAAGATCATACATGAGCTTCTCCATGGTGTCCTCGATGCTGGCGCCATAGGGGTAGTTGACTTGAGCCCACCCCGTGATACCTGGCCGCACCAAATGGCGGAAGTGGTAGTAAGGGATCGCGACTTCGTAGCGTTCGACACATTTGATCCATTCCGCACGCGGTCCGATGAGACTCATTTCTCCGCGTAGCACATTCCAAAGCTGCGGCAACTCGTCGAGACGTGAAACGCGCAACCAGTGCCCGAGCCTCGTGACACGCGGATCTCCCTCAAGAGTGTATAGCCCCTTAAACTCACTCCCCACATCCATCGTTCGAAATTTGTAAAGCGTGAAGAGACTTCCATGCTGTCCCACGCGGGTTTGGCTAAAAATGATCGGCCCTCTGCGCTCGAGTTTGATCAATAAAGCCACAATCGCCATGACAGGGGAAAGGACAAGGAGAGTGATCACTGCTACGAAGACATCAAAGACCCGCTTGAGCGAAGCAAACGGAGAATGCTGTACGAGTTGAAAGCCTGAATCCAAAGGCCAAGTACGACTCAGCAAGTCAGGAGGCATTTTATGCCAGTATGCCTCAAAAAACGAGTGCATCGTGTAAACAGGAAGTTCTTGGAAATGAACAGCCACTAGCGATGTCAGAATTTCATTTTGGATACTTTCTGTGGAGCACGCCAAAAGGATACCTTCGTGTTCGAGGTGGATGTTATTCTCCAAGGTCTTCAGCACATCAGAGGCGAGAGACTCGAAAACGGGGGTGCCTGGGCCGGCTACATGAGTCCCCAACGCCGATTCACTGGTCGCAAAAAAGTGCAATTTGTGTCTGAGTTTGTTTGCTGTGTAATTTTTGTAAAACCTCTCAGCGGATTCAGGATCGCTGATCACGAGTAAACGGCGACTGGATCTGGATCCCATAGCCGTGGAATACAAAAACCGCCTTTGCAAAAGGGTGAAAATCGAGAATCCCAGAAAGGAAAATCCGAAAATCGCACGACTGGAGGCGATCTTGCCACCAAATGAAGCCACGATATAAACGGCAAAAGCCGACGCTAGAAAGGCAAGCAAACACGCGATGAGGTGCTCGCTCGAATACCCCAGCGATTTCATCTCCGAACGAGGGTCGTAGGCCCCAATCAAGCTGAGGGTGAACACGGAAATCAGCAACGGAAGATAAAGATCCACCCACTCATAACGATTAAACTCACCAGTTAACTCAGTGATACCAAGATACATCCCAAGCCAGATTCCGCAATCAACAATAAGCAGAACAATCATCAAAAACCTCTCCCTTGAGGACCCTCTCACTACCTTCAATCCTCTGGGAAATAGGGCCGTGGGCCTCATGATATCTGGAATTTGATCCGTTGATTGAAGGGTTTCAGGAACCATCTGGTAGTCTGGAGTGGAACTATTTGAACTCTAGGGAAAATCTAACGCCAAGTAGCTCATTGTAAAGTGCTCTTTGATTTCCAGAGACCGCGACTCCCAAAGTGTCATCATTTCTCAATGAGACTGCTTCGGCAGAGTTCGGCATAGAGTCCCCCCTTCGAGAGAAGCTCTTCATGGCGACCCCGCTCTGTAATACGGCCCCGTTCCAAAACGAGAATCTGGTCGGCGTGGCGCACAGTCGAAAGTCTATGCGCAATGACAAAACTGGTTCGCTTTTCCATGAGATGATCCAAGGCCTCCTGAATCAGCTTCTCGGTCGAAGTGTCGACACTCGCGGTGGCCTCGTCTAAAATGAGGATCGGGGGATTTTTGAGAAGCGCCCGTGCGATGGAGAGACGTTGCTTCTCACCAACACTGAGCTTCACTCCACGTTCGCCAAGCGGGGTATGCAATCCCTCGGGTAATCGCCGAATGAAATCCACCGCATTCGCCGCACGAAGAGCCTCCCACATTTCCTCCTCGGAGGCATCCGGCTTTCCGATTCGTAGATTTTCCGCCGTGGTGCCGTTGAATAAAAAACTCTCCTGCGTGACTACAGCAATATTGTGCCTCAAATGCCGACGCGACATCCCCCTCAATGGAACGCCATCAATCGTAATCCCACCACTGGTGAATTCGTAAAAGCGCACAAGCAAGTTAACGATCGTGGATTTTCCGGCACCTGTAGGCCCGACTAAAGCGACCATGGATCCAACTGGAACTTCGATCTGAATGTCGTCGAGCACAGGTAGCTTCGGGTCATAAGCAAAACTCACATTCTGATAAACAACATGCCCCTGAATCGGCTGGCATATCGCCCCTTCGTTCTCGTCGCACTCCGCATCGGCATCCATGATCTCGAATACCCGATCGCCTGCGGCACGACCCGACTGGAAGATTTGGTTGAGTTGGTGCAGGCGACCGACAGGCTCATAGAGATACCGAACGAGAACAAAAAATGCGACCAGTGCGCCAATTTCCATTCTCCCATGCAGAACCTGAGCGGTTCCAAATCCAGCCACCATCAGCAACCCGGCCGATGACAAAAACTCCATACCTGGCTGGTAGAGCGCCCAAGCCTTCATCACGGTGAGAGTTTCCTTCCGCACCTTGTTACTCGCTGCATCGAAGCGTATGTGCTCCCGTTCCTCACTCGTGTACGTCTTGATCTGGCGAATCCCGGCAATGTTGTCGTGGAGGAGCGAGTTGAGCTCCGAGACCGCCTTGCGTTGACGCCGGTAACGTGAGCGCGCCGTAAGCGTGTAAACCATCGCCCCCGCGGCTAGGAGGGGAATGGGAGAAAGCGCTGCAAGCGTAAGCATCGGGCTGTAGGTCAGCATGAGGGCGCTGACGACGAGAATTTGAAGGACGGACACCGTTCCCTGCTCAATGCCATCGATCAAAACACGCTCCACACTTGTGACGTCCTCGACCAACCGAGTCATAATGTCACCGGTCGCACGGTTATCGAACCAATGAAGGGGCAACTTTTGAATGTGCGCGTAAAGCTCGCTGCGAAGATCAAAGATCACGTGCTGCTCGAAGTGATTGTTGAAAATAATGCGCAGGGAATTGAGAAGATTCTGGGCAAAAAAGGCCGCGAATCCCACGCAAACAAGCGGCAAGAGCAATTCTGGGCGATTTTTTCCGATCACCTGATCGACGATCTGTTGCGTCACCGCGGGGAAGACCACGACCATCAATGTCCCCAATAAGGCACAAAACAACGTGGCAAATGCCAATAAGGGATACCGACGCACATACGGAAAAACGCGAATAAAAACCTGCATAGGCTCGACTATCTCAACAGCGCGACAGTGTGACAACCCCGCTCTGCCCGAGCGGATTTTAGCACCCTCTTATTGAAATACGCCCAAAGCAGTGTTGATGCCGCCACGGGATTTGATTTACTGACACTGGATGTCTCCCACACTGCTGATTGTCGATGATGAGAAAAACACGCGCGACGGATTGCGTAACGCGCTCTCGGATGCTTTTGAGGTTTACGTGGCAGCAGATGTCGATGGCGCATTACAAACCATCGAGAGCGTTCCGGTTGATGTGATTCTCACCGATCTCAAACTTGGAGGCGCTGATGGCATGTCACTCATCCAAGCTGTATCAAAGCGCTCCAATCCCCCCATCTGCATCATGATGACGGCCTATGGATCGGTGGATACAGCCGTCGAAGCGATGAAACATGGCGCCTATGATTTTGTGACAAAGCCAGTAAATATCGACCGCCTGGAAATGCTCATCAAGCGGTCCATTCGGGAGAGAAATACATCCCTCGAAAATAAAGAATTGCGATCCAAAGTGGAACGTCAGTTCAAGATCGAGGGCATGATCGGCCACTCGCCGGTGATGACGGAGGTCTTTGAAACAATCAAACAGGTCGCTCCTTCCCGAGCTACGGTGCTTATCCAAGGCGAGAGCGGAACCGGGAAGGAGCTGGCCGCCCACGCCATCCACCACCTGAGCCAGCGGGCGAAAGAAAAATTTGTCGCCGTGCATTGCGCCGCGCTGACTCCAGAGTTGCTCGCCAGCGAGCTTTTTGGTCATGAGAAGGGCGCCTTCACAGGGGCCCACGAGCGCCGGATCGGACGCTTTGAACAAGCTGCAGGAGGCACCTTATTTTTAGATGAAATCGGAGAAATCGACCTTAGCACGCAGGTCAAAATCCTACGCGTTCTAGGCGAGCGCACCTTTGAGCGTGTGGGTGGCGGGGAAACCCTTTCCACTGATGTGAGGCTCATCGCCGCGACCAACAAGGATCTGTCGCAACTCGTCGCGGAGGGCAAATTCCGCGAAGACCTTTTTTTCCGACTTCACGTGGTTCCACTCACCATGCCGCCACTCCGCGACCGCAAGGTAGATATCCCCATGCTAGCGGAATCCTTCCTCAAGGAATCGGCACTAGAAAATTCCAAACCCCACCGTGAACTCAGCTCCGAAGCTATGGCGCGGATTCTTGATTACGACTGGCCAGGAAATGTGCGCGAGTTGCGAACAGCGATCGAGCATGGCGTGGTGATGTCCACCAGCGGGCAGATTGGGCTTCGCGACTTGCCGTCCTCACTTCGAGGAACGACTTCGCAAAGCGTCCCCTCCCCCGCTATCTCAGGACTAAACATCCGCGATACGGAAACAAATCTCATTCTCAAGGCACTCGAAAGCTGTGGAGGAAACCGCAGCGAGGCCGCAGAAAAACTCGGCATCAGTCGACGCACGCTCCATCGTCGCCTCAATGAAATGCAGCTTTTTAAAAGAGCCGAAAAAAATTAAGCCCTGAATGAAAAAGCCACCGAAAGGCACTCCTGCCGTCTCGACACCTATTTCTCGGGAAGGACCTTCTATCGATATACGCAGCGTCGCGCTTGTGATTCTCGCCGTCTCACTGGCGTTCGTTTATCTCTTTGTTCAATTTCGAGGGTTTTCGATATCCGCCGCGATGGATCAGGCTCAAATCTCCCGCGAGATCGCTAAAGGAAACGGTTATACAACCCAATACATCCGCCCACTCGCCATCTGGCAACTCGAGCACGCCGGCAAGCCCATCCCTAGCCACCACTTTCCCGAATTCCTTCAATCTCCGCTGCATCCTCTCGTCAACGCCTTCCCTCTCAAATTAGTTCAAACCGATTGGAAGCTCACGCCGCTGGATATCGTTTATATTGGCGACCGCATGATCGCCGGTGTCTCGATCCTCTTTTTCCTATTGGCCGTGATCGTCTGGTATTTTGTGGGCGCGACTTTGTTTGATAAAAAAACCGCTCTCATCGGCTGCACTGCTCTCATTTTGACGGACATGATGTGGCAGTTCTCGCTCTCGGGTCTTCCCCAGATGCTGATGCTCTTTCTTTTTGGATGCACGACTTGGCTCACCTTGCGCGCCATTGAATGCCGCGATCTCGGAACTTCCACTCTCCTCCACATCTTCGCCTGCTCGCTCGTCTTTGGACTCCTCACGCTCGCCCACGTAGTCGGGTTCTGGATTTTTCTAGGTTGGCTGATTTTTGTTCCCTTTTATTTTCGTCGCCGAAGCCTAAACACCCTTGTTGCCATACTCGGATTTGTCTTGGTCGTCGGACCATGGCTCGCGCGCAATCATTACATTTGCGGCAACCCCCTCGGCCTTGCCGGATACGAAATGATCACGCCCCCCGGATCGGCCGAAACCGAATACATGCGAACGCTTGTTGGTCCGCCTTTATTTTCTGCATCGGCGATGTTCAAGCGCTTCGGGACAGCCCTCAACTACCAAGTGGGACATATTTTTGACTTTCTCGGGATGAATGCAATGGCGCTGATGTTTTTTGCATCCCTCCTGCACCGATTCAAGCTCTCCAATGCCGCTTCTTTTCGACCAATACTCCTTCTCATGTGGTTCGGCGCATTCCTCGGAATGGGCGTGTTCGGTGTCACGGAAAACATCTCCCCCAATCAATTTCATATTCTCTTCGTTCCCTTGTTCCTCTTTTACGGACTGTCTTTTCTGATGGTTCTTTGGACTCGACTGGAAATCCACAACCCAAAATTCAAATCCGCCTTCATCGCCTTGCTCCTTCTTCTTTGCGCTCTGCCACTCATCGGGACGTTGCTATCCGGTCCCGACCGCGCGATCCAATGGCCACCCTACGTTCCCCCATTCATTGCCATATTGGGAGATTGGTTTGAAGAAAATGAGGCTATCTGCTCCGACATGCCCTGGGCTGTGGCCTGGTATGCTCAGCGTCAATCGCTCCTCCTCCCCAAGACAGTCAAGCAATTCAACCGCATTAGTGATTACCGACTCCTTGGAAAATCTCTCACTGGACTTTACCTCTCTCCCCTGACCGGCAACCGCTCGCTTTTTTCGGAGGTCTACAAAGGGGCCTACACCGACTGGGTTTTCTTGATCATGCGCCCTCCGGAAGTGGCTGGATTTTCGCTGCCCGTTTTTACCCCCCTTCCAATCGACGGCGAATGCATTCTTTTCTCCGATCGAAACAGATGGTCCCGTCGGAATTGAACGACAGACGAGCAGTGGCTCTTGCCTTCGCCACGGCGTGTGCTTTGATGTGTCTGTGGACGCGCTAGCATTGACAAAAGAGGATTGGGAGGCCCGCATGACCGCGCTCGGCCAACCCGCCTACCGCGCTGGTCAGGTGCTCGATTGGATATACAAACGCCGTGTCCGCGACTGGGACGATATGTCGAATCTTCCGGCCCCGCTCAGAGACGCCCTTAAGCAGGAATTCCCAAATTCACGCCTCGAAAAGATCCGCGAAACCGGGTCGAAGGACACCACGCGAAAGTTTCTATTCCGTCTCCCTGATGGACAGATGATTGAGACCGTCCTCATTCCAGCGTCCCCGGCACTCTACGGAGAAGCCTCGGATCGCCGCACGATCTGCATTTCGAGCCAAGTCGGCTGTGCTTATGGATGCAAATTCTGCGCCAGCGGTCTTGATGGGTGGAAACGCAACCTCCATGCCGGTGAAATCGTCGATCAATTTTTACAGGTCGAGGCTCTTTCAGGCGAAAAGATCAACAACATCGTCTTTATGGGCATGGGCGAACCGATGGCTAACTACGACAATCTTCTCCGCGCGATCGGCATTCTGAATGCCCCTTGGGGTGTGGGTCTCGGCGCCCGTCACATGACAGTCTCGACATCAGGTCTCGTTCCCCAAATCCGCAAGCTCGCCGCGCAACCTCTCCAAGTCCGACTCGCCATTTCCTTCCACGGTGCGACTGATGAAGTCCGTAGCACGATCATGCCGGTGAACAAAAAATATCCCGTCGAGGAATTGGTGTCCGCCTGCGAAGATTACGTCCGCATCAAAAAGCAACGCATCACTTTTGAGTATATCCTCATACGCGACGTCAACGACTCACTCGACCAGGCCCGTCTGCTGGCAAAACAAGCCCGACGCGTCGGAGCCAAAGTCAATCTAATTCCCTATAATGCCGTGGACGGTCTCCCTTGGATCCGCCCGGAAGAGGATAGCCAGGACGCCTTCCTTGCAATCCTCCGAAATGCCGGAGCGGAAGCCACACTCCGCCGTGAAAAAGGTCACGATATCGCAGCAGCCTGTGGGCAACTTCGACTTCAAGTCGAAAAATCCTTTGCAGAAAAACCCGTCTTGAATTAGCGGTTTTAAGAATGGCTGATAACAACGATTTTCCACCCGAAGAGATTTGGGACGAATACGTCTGGGAGCGCTTCCTCCAGCAGCAGGATCGCAATACGGAAAAATATTTTCAGTTACTCGAAAAATACATGGATGACCCGGATCGCGACGACATTATCGCCGAAGAAATGGGATGGGATGTTTTTGCCACAGCCTACGATGATCAAGAGGAAGTGGAGGATTTTTTGACCGAGGCCACGGAACTCCTCTCAGGCGAATCTGGAGAGGATGAGGAAGATTACGAAAACGAGTTTGAGGAATTCACCCAATCGCCCGTTTACGAAGACACGCTCCGTCTCCATCGTTGGGTGAACACCCTTTTCGACAAACGCGCGGATCTTCGCGAAAACCCCGAGGCGATCCGCTTTGCGACACGTTCTGCCGTATGTGGAGCCAAGCTCGCCGCCGCCCTTTGTGGCACCGAGCACTCTGAGATCGGGATGACGATCGCTTACCTCAAGCGCGCCCTAAAATCCGCTAACGACTCCCTCGAAGCCGCTCAAAAGCTGGCCGACGCAGGACACCTCGACCGCAGACGGGCCAACCACGCCCGCCGCCTCATTTTTCGAATTCGTGACCGCATCGTGGACTACATGCGTGAGTACCGAGTGAAATGGCGCCAACGTCACGATCGTTGATCGGCGCGGAAACGTCTTTTCCACGCGCATCGCCAAACCATAAAAAACCCCTTTCCAACCGGAACGGGCCATTTAGATTAATCCCGCATGTTTGCCCGACTCTCAGATAAACTTCAGGACGCCTTCAAAAACCTCCGCGGTCAGGGCAAAATCTCAGAATCCAATGTCACGGATGCGCTCCGCGAGGTCCGTATGGCGCTGCTTGATGCCGATGTCCACTTTCAAGTAGCGAAAGATTTTATCGCAAAGGTCAAAGAGAAGGCCCTCGGCGAGCAGGTGCTCCGAAGCGTCACTCCAGGCCAACAAATTGTTAAAATTTTCCATGAGGAACTCTGCGCTCTTCTTGGCGGAGATACAGCCCCGCTAGATCAGTCGAAGAACTGCCGCATCCTCATTGTTGGCTTGAATGGCGCAGGCAAAACAACGTCTTCAGCAAAGCTTGCGCGGCTTTTAAAATCCCAAGGTCGCTCGCCGCTCCTTATCGCGAGCGATCTTCATCGACCCGCCGCCATCGACCAACTTGCCGTTCTCGCCGACCAGATCGATGTTCCCGTTTTTCGCCCTGAGGACGGAGAGAGCGATATCCTTCGCTCCACGAAACGCGCCCTAGAATGGTGCGACTCGACTGGCGGCAATGTGCAAATCTTCGATACCGCCGGACGCCAGGAAATCGACGGTCCGCTCATCGAGGAACTCAAGCGCCTTCGCGACTTTCTCCAACCGCAGGAAGTTCTCCTCGTTTGCGATGCCGCCACTGGCCAACAAGCCGTCAGCGTGGCGGAGCACTTCCACGCCGCCCTCGGGCTTACTGGACTCATCCTGACGAAGCTCGATGGCGATGCCCGTGGCGGCGCCGCCCTCTCCCTTCGCTCGGTCACCGGACGCCCGATCAAATTCGCCGGCGTCGGAGAAAAGATCGACCAGTTTGAGACATTCCATCCCGACCGCCTCGCCGGTCGCATCCTCGGAATGGGCGACGTGGTCAGCCTCGTCGAACGCGCCTCAGAAGCCATCTCCGAAGACGAGGCTCGTCGCATGGAGGAAAAACTCCGCACCGCCACATTCGACCTCACCGATTTTCTCCAGCAATTTAAAATGATCCGTCGGATGGGACCCCTCGAAAATATTCTTGGCATGATCCCAGGAATGGATAAGATCAAAGATTCTTCGATTGATGAAAAGCAACTGAAACGGGTGGAGGCGATTATTCTCTCCATGACTCCGCGCGAACGTGCAAAACCAGATATTCTGAATGCACGCCGGCGCCAGCGGATCTCCCGAGGCAGCGGCGTAAGCGTCACCGAGGTCAACAACTTAATCTTGCGCTTCAACCAGATGCGCAAGATGATGAAAAATATGGGAGCCATGAAAAAACTCATGGCCAAAGCAGGCGCTGGATTCAAATTCTAAGCGGAAACGGCTCCAAAAAACCGCTTCTGCAACAGATCAGATTCCCTCACCCGCCTACCTAAAAATTAACTAACCAATCCAATTCAACAGACACCTTAAGCCCTAAACTTAAGAAGATATTACTATGGCAGTAGCAATCCGACTCCGCCGCGAAGGCGCCAAAAATCACCCGTATTACACCATCGTTGTTGCTGATCAGCGCAGCCCACGTGACGGCAAATTCATCGAAATCATCGGCAAATACGACCCGAAAGTCGAAGGCGAGAATTTCAACATCAAGCTCGACCGCGCCGAATATTGGATCTCCTGCGGTGCACGCCCAAGCCAAACCGTGGGCAGCATCATCAATAAATCCCGCAAAAAATTGGCAGCCTAAGCAGCCAAGGGACATGGAGGAATTCCTACGCTACGTCCTCAACTCCATCGTGGAATTTCCCGATGAAGTCGTGATACATAAGACGGAAATGCCAGATCGCATTTCCTTCCACGTGGCACTACGTAGCTCCGATGCTCCGAAGGTCATCGGAAAAGGCGGAAGCACGATCCGCGCGCTCCGCACCCTGCTCAACACCTCCGCCAGCAAACGCAACCTCCTCGCCACTCTCGACCTCATCGAACAATGAAACTCCAGATATCCGCCCTCCTCGCTGCCTTGGCCATCATCCCGTTTCAAACCGGCTGCGAACGCCACCCCGCTTCGGAGACCATTTCTGGCCATGCGGAAAAAGTGAAAGCCTCCGAAGCCCAAGCCAAAGAAAAAGCCACCCAAAAAGAGGCGACCGATCCCAACGCCCCGAGCTTTTTTCCGGAAAAGAAAAACTGAGTCTCTTCTCGCCCGCGGGCCTTGCAACCTAGACGCGGGCCTTTCCGTTTCCTAATCTCGGTCTCCGTTTGAAACTTCCAAGATTCCTTGGAAATCGGCTAACCCGAGCTCGCTTGGCCTTAATTTCTGCCACCGCTTAGATTTTTTCTATTGCTAATGACGCCCTCGCCTACCACTCCCGAAGCTACCTCCCCGCTCCTCATCAATGAGCTCCAAAAGCTCCCGCTCAGTGAGATTCTCCGAATGGCGGTGGAGAGCGGCCTGCGTCTTCGTCCCGACCTCACCAGGCGCCAACTCATTCTCGACCAGATCCGGTATCAACTCGCCCAAGGCGGCACAGCCACTGGCACCGCACTTTTAGAAAAAACCCCAGACGCCGGAGTCCTCCGCTGGACCGCCTACGACCTGCGCCCCGGAGCGGACGACGTCACAGTTCCTCACCAACTGATGCGAAAATTTTCGCTTCAGCCCGGCGTCATGCTCACTTGCAAAGTCCGTCCTCCCCAAGGTCGCGAGCAAGGACTCATGGCGGAAGAGATTTTATTTATCGAAGGAATTCCCGTCTTAGAATGGAAACCCCCGACCGAGTTCGAGAAGCTCACGCCCCTCTTCCCCAATCGCCGCGTTTTCCTTGAGACCCCCACCGAACCCGAACTTGCTGCACGAGCAGTGGACCTCATCACTCCCATCGGCATGGGGCAACGCGGCCTCATTGCCGCGGCTCCTCGCGCCGGCAAGACAATCATGCTGCAGACACTCGCCCGCAGCATCCGCGTCAATCATCCCGATGCCGCTCTCATTCTCCTCCTCGTGGACGAACGCCCCGAAGAAGTCACCGATATGCGCCGGGCACTTGATTGCGAAATATACGCATCCACTTTTGACGAACCTGTCGCCCGCCACGTGCAGATCTGCGAATCTGTGGCAAATCGAGCCCAGCGCTTGGTAGAGCTTGGTCGTGACGTGATTATCCTCCTCGACTCGATCACACGCATGGCTCGGGCCTACAATAACCTCCAGTCGGGAAAAGGCCGCACCATGAGCGGTGGCGTCGATGCCAAGTCCCTAGCCAAGCCCAGAAAATTCTTTGGTTCCGCCCGCAACACCGAAGAAGGCGGCAGTCTCACCATCCTTGGCACCGCGCTCATCGAAACGCACAGCCGCATGGACGACCTCATTTTTGAGGAGTTCAAAGGCACTGGAAACATGGAACTCCACTTGGATCGTTCCATTGCCGAGATGCGCATTTTTCCTGCCATCCAAATCGTCAAATCCGGCACCCGCCGCGATGAGTTACTCCTCCACCCTGACGAGCAAGAGCGCGTGGCCCAACTCCGACGTCAACTCTCCGAGCTCCCCGCAGCGGAAGCCATGGAAATCCTCGTCTCCAACCTCCAGCACACCAAGTCCAACGCCGAACTCCTCCTCACCGGCCTTCGCGGAGTCTAAAGTTTCTTTTCCGACGCGCGACATGCCTTAGTGACCTGAAAAGATTTGATCAGATTCCAGCTCTCCAACCCTCATCTCAACCATCGGACTGGCATCCGGAATTGCTCCTCCTACGAGCACAAGCCGAAATCCATCTTGGTAACACGCCAAGCGGACTTGAATTCCTGCACCTCCTTTTTAACTCCCCAACCCGACGGCTGATCCCAGCATACGATCCCATTCGCATCAAGATTCGAGCCGTGATGGAATTGGCCTCCCTCTTTGAAAAAACAGATCCCTCAAAGGGCGTCAAACTGCTGCGACTTGCTTCCCTCTCCTTGCAATCAGGCCGCGAGATCACATGGCCCGATATACTCGCCCTAGATCAAAATTAACGCCTGAAGGACGGCATACACTTTGCCGCCCACCAAATCCAAACTCGGTGGATCAGCTGTTAAAAGGAACCAAGCAAAATCAAATCCGCAACTTGGGAAGGGCTGCCATCAGCGACGCTTCAAATCCTCTCACAAAAACACTTCCATCGATCAGAACGGAGGATTTCATTTTTTCACGAAGCGTGGAGCGAAGAGCACTCAGTTTATTCAAATCGCCCGCCAAATTGACAGCTTTTTGGATATAATCCTCACGTGTTTCGGCAATGAATTCCTGAATCCCCACGGCATTTAGCAAGCTCACGCCAACACGCGAAACGTGAACTTTTCCTGCCCTGGTTACAACTGGACACCCCATCCACATGGCTTCGCAAGTTGTGGTTGTGCCATGATAAGGAAAGCTGTCGAGGGCAATATCCACCGAGTGGTAATGACTCAAGTGATCCGTTGTTTTTTTGGTGTGTCCAAAGAATTCGAGGCGGTTTTCCTCGATTCCGCGCTCAGTAAAATAAGCCATCAGTTCCTTTCGAACACCATCATCGGTGAGCGTTCGCGCCTTCAATCGCAGATGAGAGCCCGGCACGCGAATCAGAATTTCCGCCCACACCTCAAAGAGCGCAGGATTCAACTTGGCCATGTTGTTAAAACAACCAAATGTCACGTAACCATTTTTCAATGCAGGCAAAGGTTCGACCTCTGGCGTTGACTCTCCCGGCTGGAAGCACCAAGCACACTCCGGAACGCGGATCAGTTTCTCAGTGTGCAAATGCTCGGTTGTTCCCTGCGGATCGGCAAAGGCATCGGTAATTCTAAAATCGATCGCAGGCAGTCCAGTTGTTCCTGGATATCCCAAATAACTCACCTGCACTGGAGCAGGCTTGAGAGCGAATACTCCCAGACGATTGTAAGCCGTGTGCCCCGCCAACTCAAAAAGAATATCGACATGGTCCTCATGTATCAGCTTCGCCAGCGCTTTATCATCGTAACTCGAGGTTTCGCGCCATAGATCCACTTGCGTGGCGAAACGGGCCGAGAAATCGTCGGATTTACGCTGATCCCCATAGGCTACGATCTCGAAACGCTCACGATCATATTCGAGAAAGATAGGTTCAATAAAATGAGCGACCGGATGATGACACAGGTCGGCGGAAAGAAACCCCAACCGAATCTTTGCATCAACCAAACGTGGCTTGAATTTGAAGGCGGGCGGAAACTTTTTGGTAGTCGAGAGACCCCATTTTTTATGCTCTTCGAAGACGAGCTTGGGATCCATGTCAGGGATATACATGTGGCAGAGCAGATAGTTGCTCGGCGAGTCTCTGTCGTCGGGATTAAGTTCTATCGCCGTGCGGTAATGAGGCAGGGCATCCATACCACGAGCACGATCCTTAAGTAGATTTCCGATATTGTTGTGAGCCGTGGGGAGCTTGGGATTTTTCTCAACGGCCTGCTCAAAACACTCGAGTGCTTCGGAGTTCAGTCCGATTTCGAGAGCCGCAGCCCCTAGGTTGTTAAGATAGGAGACATTGGTTGGCTCCATTATAACCGCGGTATGAAACGCCATTATGGAGTCGCCACCCCGCCGAAGGTCTTTGTAGATCACGCCCCGATTGCATTGAAGTGCCGCCGTATTGTAGCCCATCGAGAGCGCCTTTTCATAATTCGCAAGAGCTTCCTGAAATCGCTTGGTCATATGCAGAGCAAGACCGTATTCGTAATGGTAATCACCCAACTGCCCCGGTAGCGAAATCGCTTTTTCCAAAGCAGCAATCGACTCCGCATAGCGCTTTAGCCCATTGAGTAGCTTGCCTTGACGGAACCACACGAAGCCCACACTCGGATTCATGCGGGCCGCCTTGCCATAGGCCGCCAGCGAATCCATATATCGCGCATTCTGCTCCAGCAAAATCGCCAGATTGGTCTGGAACTCGACCGAATCTGGCTCCAGCGCACACGCCTTCCGAATCTGCGAAATCGCATCCTTGCCACGTCCGAATTTCTGCAAAGCCAGCGCATAGTAAGAAAGCCCCTCCGCATAGTCTTTTCGAATTCTTACAGCCTCCTGAAACGCCTCCAGTGCTGCAGACTTTTCTTCCTTCTCGGCCAAAATCCTCGCAAGCAGAACAAGCCCCTCCGGCGAATCCGGCAATAGCTCCAAAGCCCTCCGCGAATGCTGCTCCGCTGACTCTAGTTTCTTTTCCCTTAAAAAAACCTCGGCAACATCGCGAATAAATTCCGCATTCTGCGGATCCAAGTCACATGCCACAGACGCAAACTCATTCGCCGTTTCCAGATCACCCTGCAAAGCCGCCATCTTGCCCATCAGATGCCAGGCTCCAGCACACTGCTCATCATTGCCCAAAATCTCGCGGCAAATCTCTTCAGCATCCGACAAGCGACCTACCCTAAAAGCTTGATGAGCCTTTTCTAAATTCTTTACGCTTTGATTCATTTCAAAAATCTTACAACTTGAAGGCAACATCCCATTCTGGGTGGCCAGAAATGTGATACTTTACTCAAAAAACAGAATCAACCACGATAAAAATCATCATGTGTTATTAATCTGATCCGGGATTACCTTGCTTTGCAGGTAATTTTCATCTGTGATGCATCTCTCTAAACATTTATTGCAATGAAAGTTGTCATACTCTGCGGTGGAAAAGGGACTCGTCTTCGGGAGGAGACGGAATTTCGGCCAAAGCCTATGGTTCCGATAGGCAATCGCCCAGTCGTTTGGCATATCATGAAAACCTACGCGCATTATGGTTATAATGATTTTATCTTATGCATTGGCTACAAAGGGGATATTATAAAGGAATACTTTCGCAACTACCTCTGGAACACATGCGACACCACGCTATCCCTCGGGCGGAATCCTTCCGTTGAATTCCATACCTCGCACGAGGAAGAGGATTGGACAGTTACTCTAGCAGATACCGGCGAGGAATCCATGACGGCTTATCGCGTGAAGCAAATCCAAAAATACATTCCTCAAGGCGAAAGTTTTCTCATGACTTATGGAGATGGGCTAGCCACTATCGATATCAACGCGAGTATTGCAGAACATAGAATCGCAAAAAAAACCTGCACGATTTCGGCCGTTCATCCCGCAGGTCGGTTCGGCTCCCTGCGCATTGAAGATGATGGAAAAATTCACGTCTTCAGTGAAAAACCTCAGTTTGAAGATGCGTTTGTCAATGGGGGGTACATGGTCTGCGATTATAGACTTTTTGATTATCTTCCAAATGATCCGAACATGATGCTGGAGCGCCAACCGATGGATAATCTTGTTCGCGACAGCCAACTCCACGCTTTCAAGCATGAGGGCTTTTGGCAACCCATGGACACTTATCAGGAAAGCCAGTATCTCAACAAACTCTGGGCTGAGGGCAACGCGCCGTGGAAGGTTTGGTAGCTGTTATGTTTCAGAAGATTTTCGCTGGCAAAAAGGTCTGGCTCAGTGGTGGCACGGGATTTAAGGGATCTTGGCTCGCAGAGTGGCTTTACTTGATGGGCGCAAAAGTTTCCATTTTTTCGCTCCCACCGCCTACTGACCCCGCGCTTTTTTATCAACTGGGATTAACGTCGCGCGTGGATTGGCAGGAAGGCGACATCCGGGATGCCGGTGCCGTTAGCAAGTCTCTGCTATTCTGCCAACCGGATTTTGTTTTTCACCTCGCCGCGCAGCCACTGGTAAGGCTCTCCTACACGGAGCCCGTCGAAACCTACCAAACCAATGTGCTCGGAACGATCCATGTTTTGGAAGCTCTGCGGCAGTTGGAAAAGCCCTGTGCGGCTGTCATGGTGACCACGGATAAATGCTACGAGAACCGCGAGTGGCTGCATGGGTATCGTGAGGAAGATCCACTCGGTGGTCATGATCCCTACAGCTCGAGCAAGGCGGCTTGCGAGATCGCCATCTCATCTTGGCGCCGGTCATTTTTTCAAAACCATTCTGTCAAAATCGCGAGCGCCCGAGCCGGCAATGTCATTGGCGGTGGCGACTGGGCAACGGATCGCATTGTGCCTGATTGCATCCGCGCCCTCAAAGATTCGTCAACTATTACCGTTAGGAATAAAACAGCAACGCGCCCTTGGCAGCATGTGCTGGAACCGCTCTCCGGTTACCTCCTACTGGCAGCGAAACTCACCAGAGAAAGCTTTCCGTCCGGCACGCTTGATTCCGCTTTCAACTTCGGCCCGCATCTCAGTGCCAATCGCACGGTGGCGGATGTGGTATCGGAAGCCCTCAAACACTGGCCTGGCGAGTGGATAGACCAGTCCGACCCGAACGCACCGCACGAGGCCGGCAAGTTGAACCTGACCACCGAAAAAGCCTTTCACCTGCTCGGTTGGCAGCCCCGATGGGACTTTCAAACCGCTGTCCAAAAAACAGTGGAATGGTATCGTGCCACGCACGAAGGCGGAGATCCCGCAGAATTGACCCAGCGTCAAATCAAGGAATACTTGAGTAAGAAATGAATATTAGCGACACCTTGGATGCCGATAAATGTTTTTAGACCATAGGTCTTTGTAATTTTTTTGGCGATATCGCAGATGAAGAGTTCGATTGGGATAATTTTTTCAAATCCAAAATGCACCTCGATTTGCAAATGCCCTCTTTCATTCGTGGTGGTGAGGATGAAGACGCTGTCGACCTTTTTAATTTTTCAGTTAAATTTTAAAAATTATGAGCATAAAAGTTTTTGCAGAAGGAAATACGCTTCGAGTTATTGATTGCACCGGCGAGATGCCGCAAGGCCGCGAGATCGAGCTTTTCACAAGCGAGGAGATCGAAAAATTGGCCGCTCAGCGAATCTGGCAGTCCATTCCCAAGGAAAGCCGCGAGGACATGATGTTTCAGACTCAATCGAAGAGCTACCAAGAGTGGATGAAGGAAGACGAGTGGGATCAAGCCGTGGAGGCACTCCCGGTCGATGCGACTCTGCCGCTCGCTGAATTCAAAGCCTAAGATTTTATGATAGGCGATGTCATTTTTGCTCAGTTTCCCATGGCGGATAAGCCTGTCTTCAAAGAGCGCCCATGCTTGATTATCTCAAATGCCGACGAGTGGGGAGATTTTGAAGTTCTTAAGATTTCCAGCAAAGCATTCGACACTTCTGGTATGATCAAAATCGAGCCAGGTTCTTTTCAAAAAGGAAGCCTGCCGATGGAGTCTTGGATCATAGTCAACGATGTGGCTAAAACCAATGCCGCCTCGGTTACGAGGTATTGCGGCCAATTGAATATGGCTTTCGTGGCTCCCATTCTCAAACAACGAATCAGCGAAGCCACCCGCACCTACTCGCGCACATTTCATGCCGCCAACCGACCGGGCGACGATCCGCAGCGTCCGGCTTTTATTCCGGGCGAAACCACTGTTCCTTACGCCGGTCGCGTTTTCACCGAAGACGAAGTGCAGGCCGCCGTTTCATCCACTCTGGATTTCTGGCTCACACTTGGGCCCGAGGGCGAGGCCTTCGAGAAAGAACTCGCCGCGCTCCTCGGCGTCCGGCACTCTCTGCTCGTCAATTCCGGCTCCTCCGCCAATCTCGTCGCCTTCGCCGCGCTCACCACCCACAAGCTGCCGCCTCACAAGCGCATTCAGCCCGGCGATGAAGTGATTACGGTCGCGGCAGGCTTCCCAACCACGGTTGCGCCGATCATCCAATCCGGAGCCGTCGCCGTCTTTGTCGATAACGACCCGACCACAGGAAATATCCGCGCCGAGCAACTGGAGGCCGCCTATTCGCCAGGCAAAACCAAGGCCGTCATGATCGCCCATGCCTTGGGGAATCCCTTTCCGATCGCTTCCGTTCTCAAGTTTTGCCGTCAGCACGATCTCTGGCTCATCGAAGACAACTGCGATGCCCTCGGCTGCACCTACTCCATGCCCGTCGAGTTGGCGCGCAAACTCGCCCTCGACCACCTTCTCAAAATCGCCGAAGCCGGCACCCACCCGCTCATCCGCTTTGAGATTGATCCCTCTCGACCCTCGACTCTCGACCCTCGACTTCTGACAGCACCCACCGGCGTCTGGGGCGACATCTCCACCCAATCCTTCTACCCGCCGCACCACCTCACGATGGGCGAGGGTGGCGCGGTGAATATCATCAGGCATCCGCCGCTCAAAACCTACGCCGAGAGCTTCCGCGACTGGGGCCGCGACTGTTGGTGTGCCTCCGGCAAAGACGACACCTGCGGCAAACGCTTCGGCTGGCAACTCGGCGAGCTGCCAAAGGGCTACGACCACAAATACATCTACAGCCACCTCGGCTACAACCTCAAGCCGCTCGACCCCCAAGCCGCGATCGGTCGCCAGCAGCTCAAAAAACTTCCCGCCTTCATCGAAGCCCGCAAACGCAACTGGGAAATCCTCCGCGCCGGTCTCGCCGGCCTCGAAGATGTCTTCGAATTCAGCCTCCCCACCCACGCCACAGCATGGCAAACACCCGACAACCAGCAAAACCGGAAACCGGAAACCGGAAATTTGAATCAAGCAAATCCCATTCAAGTTTCAGGTCTCAGCTCTCAGGCTTCCAATTTCTCTTGGGACTCCACCGGCTGCCGC